>WFZS01000026.1 GCA_015489465.1 Bacteroidales bacterium
GCTTGCCTTGATATCGGATTCACTTCGTGTTGCCGAAAAGAACCTTGAAATGTTCAGATCAAAACACGAGGTTATGGATATGAGTTTTCAGTCGCAGCAACTTTTCAAATATCTAAATGAACTTCAAAAACAAAAAGCGGAATTAATAGTTAAATCTCAGTATTACAAAAACCTTAAAAATTATATATTAAAAAACAAAAACAACCTGGATGAGCTGGTAGCTCCCTCCGCTATGGGAATTGAAGATCCGGTATTAAACCAGTTGGTAGCACAACTTATAGAGCTTTACAACCAAAAGTCAATGCAGTTATTGGGTTCTACGGATAAGAGCCCTGCCGTTATAAGCATAAACAGGCAAATAGAAAGTACCAAAAATGCCATTCTTGAAAATATAAATAATATAATACATAACTCCAACGAAGCCCTAAAAGACATTCAAAAAAGGATAAATAAATTAACGGAAAAAGCCTCAACATTACCTGTTACAGAAAGAGAGCTTTTCAATTATCAACGTCAATTTGAATTAAGCAATAATATTTATACTTATTTGATGGAAAAACGTGCCGAAGCACAGATCACCAAAGCTTCCAATATGCCCGATAATGAGATTATCGATAAAGCACGTGTTGAATTAAGTAATCAAGTATTTCCTAAAAAAGGACTAAACTATTTAATAGCTCTTTTATTAGGTTTAATAATTCCTGTCATTTACATTCTGGCTAAGGATTATTTTAATGATAAGATAACCGATAGAAAAGAAATTGAGTCTTTAACAAATTTCCCCATTATCGGTCAATTGCTTCATTCCGACAAAGAAACACAGCTTGTTGTTGCGGAATATCCTAAATCAAGTATAGCCGAAGCGTTCAGGTCGCTGAGAACCAATATCCAATTTTTGGTTAAAGGGCAGGAAAAGACCACCATACTGGTTACTGCCGACATGGTTTCTGCAGGAAAAACATTTGTTTCAATGAACCTGGCAACAGTTTATTCACAGTATGGTAAAAAAACAGTTCTGATAGGTTTTGACCTTAGAAAACCGAAAATTTATCAAGACTTTAAGATTTCCAATAACATTGGATTAACCTCTTACCTTATTGGTAAGGCTTCAATTGATGAAATAATACAACAATCGGGTAAAGTTCAAAATCTTGATATAATTCTTTCCGGTCCGGTACCACCAAACCCTGCAGAATTAATTGCATCGGAAAAAACAACGGAACTGTTCAGAGAATTACGGGAAAGATATGATTATATCATTATCGATACACCGCCAATAGGATTAGTTACCGATGCTTATCTTTTGATGGAACATGCCGATATTAACATCTATCTTGTCAGACAAAATCTTACAAATAAAAAAATATTCTCTACAATTGTTAGAGATGTCGAAGAAAGAGGACTGAAGATGTATATTGTTGTTAATGATATTGACATCGCCTCAGGTTACGGGTATGGTTACGGATACGGGTACGGATACGGGTATGGATATGGTTACGGATACGGGTACGGATATGGTTACGGTTATTATACCGACGATAAACCGACGAAAAAACCTTCATTTTTAAAACGGCTTTTTAATAAATTATAATAAATAAATGTCAAATTTTGCTTTAATAGGTGCTGCGGGTTATATTGCTCCGAGACATTTGAAAGCCATTAAAGAAACCGGAAACAATTTATCCGTAGCACTTGATATTTTTGACAGCGTAGGTATTATTGACAGCTTTTTCCCTAATGCAGATTTTTTTACGGAACCTGAACGGTTTGACAGACACCTTGATAAGTTAAGACGCAAAGGCAATAGTAATAAAATAGATTACGTAAGTATTTGTTCTCCCAATTATCTTCATGATGCTCACATCAGGATGGCTTTACGAAACGGTGCCAATGCGATTTGTGAAAAGCCTTTGGTTTTAAATCCATGGAACATTGACGGTTTAGAAGAAATTGAAAAAGAAACCGGAAAAAAAATATACAACATCTTGCAACTAAGGCATCACCCTTCTATTATCAATTTAAAAAAAGAAATAGAAAACTCAGGTAATGGTAAAATACATGATATTGAGCTTTCTTACATAACCTCGCGTGGTAAATGGTATTTTTATTCATGGAAAGGAAATGTTTCCAAATCTGGAGGGGTCGTAACCAATATAGGAATTCATTTTTTCGATATGCTAAGTTGGATTTTCGGCAATGTTGAAGATATAAAAGTACACTTGCTTGAAAGGAATAAAGCTGCCGGTTTTATAAGATTGAAAAATGCCAATGTAAAGTGGTTTTTAAGCATTGACGGAAATGACCTTCCCAAACAAGCTGTTATGCAAAACAAGCCGACATTCAGATCTATAAAAATTGATGATAAAGAAATAGAATTTTCAGGCGGTTTTACCGACCTTCACACAATCAGTTATCAGAAAATTCTGAAAGGGAAAGGATTTGGTACAAAAGATGCCAGAAACTCTATTGAAATAGTTCACAATATAAGAAACTCGAAAATAACTTCTAAAAAAGAGGATTACCATTCTTTTTTAAAATAAATAATGGCTAAAAAGAAGGATTCAAAAAAATGGTATGCCGCCTATACCAGATCCAGATCGGAAAAAAAAGCAGCTTCCGAATTAAGTTTTTTGGGTATAGACCATTATTTACCGTTAATAAAAAAGCTTAAACAATGGAGTGACAGAAAAAAATGGGTTGAAGAACCGCTTTTCAGGTCATATATCTTTGTTCACATAGAACAATCGGAATATTATGAAGCATTGAAGAATCCTTATATTGTAAAATACGTTTCATTTGAAGGTAAAGCCGTTCCCATTCCTGAGGAGCAAATTGAAGCCATAAAAATTTATCTCGGCGAACAAGAGCCTGTTGACATTAATGAAATAGAATTGAAAAAAGGACAAAAAGTAGAAGTTATATCAGGCAGTCTTTCGGGATTACAAGGTGAACTTATTGAAATAAAAGGTAAAAATAAATTAAAGGTAAGGATAGAGGCCGTCGGTAAATCCGTAGTAATACAAGTCCCTAAAAGCAAACTTCGTCCTTTGTAAATTTTCTCTAAAATAAATTTGAATATTTGAAAAAATATTCCGTTCTTTGCACTCCTTTTAGAAAACGACTTAAAAACAACGGAACGATGTCAAGAATTTGTCAGATTACAGGAAAAAAAGTTATTACAGGAAATAACGTTTCGCATTCACATATTAAAACAAGAAGAAGATTCCACCCGAACCTTCACACGAAACGCTTTTACATTCCTGAAACCGATGAGTGGATCACTTTAAGAGTTTCTGCTGCCGGTATTAGAATAATCAATAAAAAAGGTATTTATAAAGCTCTTCAAGACGCAAAAGCAAAAGGCTTTTACAAAGCCTAAGAGTTAAATTAACAATAAAAAAACCGCAACGGAATTAAATTTTGTTGCGGTTTTTTTATTGTTTGCAAATCTATAAACACTAATAATTTTCTTTTATTATTTGTGCAATCAATGAATTAAGACGTTCAAACACCTCCTCTTTTGTTCCATTGGCGTCTATTTTATAATATTTACTTTGCTTTTGATAATAATCAATTACCGGAGTTGTTTTCTTCTCGTACTGCTCAAGACGGTTTATAATCAATTCAATTGATTTATCATAAGGTCTCGCATCTTCCGTTTTACCTCGTGCCATTAACCGTTTAATTGCCGTTAAAGTATCAATATCCATTTCCACCACTGCAGAAACATTCATTTTTTCTTTCAACAACAAACCGTCAAGGATATATGCCTGTAAAATAGTTCTCGGAAAACCTTTAAAAATAAAACCGTTGGCATGAGGATTATTACTTATTCTATTCTCGATAAGTTTAATAGGAATTTCGTCAAAAGGAACAATTTCACCCTTCTCCATATAGGGTTTCACCTTTTTACCTATTTCCGTATTATTTTTTATTTCGTTACGAAGCATTTTACCGGTTGACATATATACCAAATTGTTGTCTTTTGCAAGCATTCTTCCTTGAGTGCCTTTACCTGAACCGGGTTTTCCCAAAAGAACAATATTTGTAAGTACCTTTTTCTTATTTTTCTCAATTACATCAACTATCTTCTGGAAAATTTCATCTATCTCGCCAACTCCGTCAATCTCAAAATATTTACCTCTCTCACGATAATAATCCGCCACGGGTCTCGTTTTATCTCGATATTCCTTTAACCTTACTTTTATTACTTCAAGAGTGTCATCTTTACGCCCGGATATTTTAGCCCTTTCCAATAAACGGCGAATAAGTTCTTCTTCCGGAACTTTAAGTGCAATCATCATATCCAACTGGGTATCAAGCTTCAATAGCAGTCCGTCAAGAATGTAAGACTGAACAACCGTCCTTGGAAAACCGTCAAACAAAATTCCTCTTTTATCCTCTAAATTGGTAAGTTTCTTCTCAATAATCTTAACTACCAACTCATCGGAAACAAGTCCTCCTTTTTCTATAATATCCTTAGCTTCCAAACCCAACGGAGAACCGGACGCTATCTCGGCTCTTAAAATATCTCCCGTTGAAATGTACATCAAATTATACTTTTCCAGAAGCTTTTTTGATTGAGTACCTTTACCCGCTCCGGGGGGGCCGAATAGTGCAATATTTAGCATAACTTTATTCTGTTTTATTCAACAATTTTATATATGTCTTTTAAATTTCTACCCAGTTGATTGTAATCCAAACCGTAACCCACTATAAAATCATTAGGAATCTCCATACCCACATAATCAATATCGTAAGAACCTTTAAAAGCTTTAGGCTTCAATAGTAAAGTAGAAATTTTTACACTTTTAACACCTTTATTTTTTAGATCTTTTAAAATCCCGTCAATAGTTAATCCGCTATCGATAATATCTTCTACTATTACAACATTTCTCCCCTTCAAATCTTCGTTTAAACCTATAAGTTCTTTAACCTCTTCCGTTGACTTGGTTCCGGCATAAGAAGCAACTTTCACAAAAGAAACTTCACAAGGAAAATCAATTCTCTTCATCAAATCGGCACCGAACATGAACGACCCGTTTAAAATCATAAGAAATACCGGTAAATCGTCTTTTAGTTCATCGTTAATTTTTTTCGCCATCTTGTCAATAGCCAACTCAATTTCATTATATGAAATGTAAGGTTCGAATTTTTTATCCAGAATTTGAATAACACTCATTAGATTCATTTTTTATGAATCACAAATATATAAATAAAACTATTGTTGCATTAAACATTTTTCAGACATAAATAGCGTGAAACATTTAATAAACTTATATATTTGCAAAAAAAAATAATTCATTTTTATGAATCCTGTTGTAAGCATAATAATGGGCAGCACGTCGGATTTGAAGATTATGGAAAAAGCCGCTGCCTTTTTAGATGAAATGGAAATACCGTTTGAAGTAAATGCACTTTCGGCTCACAGAACACCGGAAGAGGTGGAAACTTTTGCCAAAAACGCCAAAGAAAGAGGAATAAAAGTCATCATTGCAGGAGCAGGTATGGCTGCACACTTACCCGGTGTAATTGCAGCAATGACAACGTTACCTGTAATAGGTGTACCTATTAACGCCACCCTTGACGGTATGGACTCATTGCTCGCAATAGTTCAAATGCCTCCGGGAATACCGGTTGCCACAGTGGGAATAAACGGAGCTTTAAATGCCGCAATACTTGCCGTCCAAATTTTATCGGTTAACGATGAGAAAACAGCAAGTAAATTAAGAACCTATAAAAAAAGTTTAAAACAAAAAATTGTTAAAGCCAACGAAGAACTAAAAAAAGTTAATTATAAATTTAAAACAAACTGACACTTATCAAAACACTAACTACAACATACAAACTCGCTGCATATATCTCTCTAACGCTATTTTTCACCTTCATTTCTCTTAACTTGCAAGCGCAATCCGGAAGAAGTGAAAAAGAAAAATTATGCGTTATAAAATACAAGGACCTTTATAGCAATAATAACTACAAAACCGTTTTCTCGTTATTATCCGTAAATAACGAAAAAAACATTAACC
>WFZS01000027.1 GCA_015489465.1 Bacteroidales bacterium
TATTGTAGGCTCAGTAATATGGCTTAAAAGCACAGCTCCCGATTATTCAGGTTCCCTGCAAATAAAAGGACTTCATAAGCCCGTAAATGTTGTTTTCGACAAATTCGGGGTTCCGCATATTCAAGCCGAAGGTAATCATGATGCATACATGGCTTTGGGTTATGTAATTGCGCAAGAAAGACTTTTCCAAATGGAAATGGTTAGAAGAGTTGCAGGCGGAAGACTTTCGGAAATAATAGGAAAAGAAATGGTTCCGATAGATAAAAAATTAAGGATTCTGGACCTGTACTCCATGGCAAAAAAAGCCGTTTCACGAAATTTTAAAAATAAAAATGCCAATTATGTAAAGGAAACCGAAGCTTATCTTCAAGGCATAAACTATTTTATTGACAACGGAACACTTCCCATTGAATTTATGATGATGGGATTTAAACCTGACCATTTTACCCCCGAAGATGTTTATGCAATAATAGGATACATGTCGTTTACATTTACTTACGGTTTGACTCAAGACCCTTTTGTTACACAAATAAAAGATAAACTGGGTGACAAATATTTAAAACTTTTCAAACTCGACTCAGTTTCTTTTTCAAAACATTATTCTCCCGAAAAAGAACTTACTTCAAGTATATTAAACGGCTTTAACGGTTATCAGGATATAATACCCGTTCCGGTATGGGAAGGTTCCAACAATTGGGTTATAAGCAAATATTTATCAAAATCGCACAAACCTGTTTTAGCTAACGACACTCACATTAAATATTCTCAACCTTCGGTTTGGTATGAGGCTGTTCTGGAATATCCCGATTATTCGGTTTCCGGATATTACCTTGCCGGCGTACCGTATGCCGTTGTGGGAAACACTAAAACATATGCCTGGGGTGTTACGATATTTCCTTTCGACAATATGGATATATACAGGGAAAAATCGAATCCAGAAAATAACAACGAGGTTTGGCATAAAGGCGCCTGGGAAAAGATGAAAACCGTTAAAAACATTATAAAAGTAAAAGGTGCCGACGATGTTGTTTTTAACATGAAATATACCGGACACGGACCTGTTATAAACGAGGCGTTTCCCGAAATATCCAAAAGCGAAAAAGACCCATTGACTTTATGGTGGTCGATGAACAAACTGGATGTTTCCGCTTTAAACGCTTTGTATTTTATCAACAATACAAAAAATATGGATGATTTCAGAAAAGGTGTTTCATTGATAGACGTTTTGGGTTTAAACGTGGTATATGCCGATGCAAAAGACAATATCGCATGGTGGGCTGCAGGGAAATTACCCGAAAGACCTCCTCATGTCAACCCGTTTTTAATACTTGACGGAGCATCCGGAAAAGACGAACCATTGGGTTATTATCCTTTTGAATTGAACCCGCAATCGGTAAATCCCGAAGATGGAATTTTAGAAACATCCAACGACCAACCTCCTGAAGTCAACGGTGTTATATATCCCGGCTACTACTCTCCGGGATACAGAGCTGCAAGGGTTAAGAAACTCCTTAATTCCAAGCTGAAATGGAGTGCGGAAGAGATGCAGAAAATTCAACTTGATAACGTCTCGGATCGCGACCTTAAACTTACGAAGTTTGTTTTAAATACGGTTAATACCGAAAGTTTGTCAAAAAAGAACAAAGTATTTTCAATGGCTGTTAAAGCCCTCAAAAATTGGAACGGGTCATCAGATATTGAAAATACAGGAGTAACCGTTTATACCAAAATGCTCTATTACATTTCCAAGTTGGCAATGGCTGACGAATTAGGTGACAGCACTTTTGAAAAATATTGCAGTTCAATATTAATAAGATCTTCATTCGAAAGGTTATTTACCAACAAAGATTGTATTTGGTGGGATAATATCAACACACCCCGTAAAGAAACACGCAAGGAAATATTTAAACAAGGTCTTGAAAAAGCTATTGTCTCCTTGCAAAAGCAGTTTGGCGATGATGTTTCACAATGGAAATGGGGTAAAGTTCACACTTTAACACACATTCACCCCATAGGAAGAAAAAAACCTTTTGATAAAATTTTCAACGTTGGTCCTTTCCCCGTAGGAGGTACCAATGAAGTGGTTGACAAAGAAAGTTTTCATTATAACGACAAGGGTGTTTATCCTGTTGAAACCGGACCGGCACTACGCATGATTATCGACATGTCTAATTCTTTGGAAAAATATACAATAATTCCGACGGGAGAATCGGGAAATGTAATGAGCCCGCATTACAGCGACCAAGCCGAACTTTTTGCCAAAGGAAAGTACAGAAAACTTTATATGGATGTTTCTAAAATTAAGAACGGTAAGGTTTTAAAACTTGTTCCATAAATATTGATAGAAAAAACGAGATTACTGTCATTGGTTTTTTCCCGACTATCGAAGGCAATTTACGGAGGGTAATGGATTAACTTTGTTGATCCCGTTACGAGGGAGGTTCAAAACAATAAAACCCGAACACCATCGCATTCGGGTTTTATTCTTGCCTGCCGAAAGCAGGTTGCGGAGAGTAAGGGATTCGAACCCTTGGTGCGCTTGCGCGCACAACGGTTTTCGAGACCGCCCCGTTCGACCACTCCGGCAACTCTCCGGCGCAAAAATAGTAAATAATTAAACTACTCAAAATGTAAGTTTACATATCTTGAAAAGATTAAAACATCTTATAATTTATATATTTGCATAAAACACCTTTTATGAAAAGATTTTATCTTGCAATTATAATTTTATTTTTCCCGTTATTCGTTGTTTCGCAAAATGTTACGGATGATTTTCCCGCTCCTAAAAAGACATGCCTTTCTTGTCATCACGGTATTGAGCCTATACGTGAACATCAAACAAAAATGATGAAAGAGATTTACAAATTAGGGAAAAAAGCTGGAGACCCGAACGGTTGTGTTGTTTGCCACGGAGGAAATCCAGAAGCAACAACTATCGAAGAAGCTCATAAAGGTATTCCCTCATACTTTAAAAGTCACAAAGGACCTAAAAATTTCTATCCCGACCCGGGAAGTTCATGGATCAACGAAAACACATGCGGTATATGTCATAAAGAACAGGTTTCCGCCCAGATGAATTCGTTAATGATGACTGAACAAGGTAAAATCCAAGGTACATTATGGAGTTTCGGCGGCATGGAGGGATATAATCACTATATCGGAAATTATGTTACCAAAAATCCCGGGGACCCCCACGCCCGTTTGGGAAACGATGCATATAAAAAATATATGGAGGCATTAAAGGATAAAAATCCTCAAGTTTATCCTTTAAAAATGAAAAAACTTCCGGAAGCTCCAACGGCTGAAGAAGTGGAAAAAAATCCGCAGCTTGCAGCTTATACATATTTACGTCAAGAGTGTTTAAGATGCCATACGGGTTCAAAAGGGCGCAGCAAACGGGGAGATTTCAGGGGCATAGGCTGTTCATCGTGTCATATTCCTTATTCCAACAACGGTTATTATGAGGGTGGCGATCCTACGATAAACAAAAACGAGCCGGGACACCTTTTGGTTCACAGCATACAGTCAAGCAGAAATGCCGTAGTTACCGTTCACGGTAAAAAATATTCTGGCATACCCGTGGAAACATGTACTACTTGTCATAACAGAGGCAAACGTATAGGTGTTTCGTATCAAGGTTTGATGGAAACGGCTTATTCTCCGGGAACCCAAGATAACGGCGAATGGCAACCCAAACTTCATACAAAACATTACCTGCATCTTAAAGAAGATATTCACTACAAAAAAGGTATGTTATGCCAGGATTGTCATACAACCCTTGATCTTCACGGCGACGGATTTCTGTCGGGTGCAACATTAGCTCCGGTGGAAATTGAGTGCCAGGACTGTCACGGCACCACTAAAAAATACCCTTGGGAACTCCCGCTGGGTTATTCCGACGAGTTTGACACTCTGCCCAAAACCGGAGATGCAAGAGGCGTTTTACAACAATTAACGGAATACCTGAAGAAAGGTACCGTTTATGACAAAAAAGACGGATATCTTAGAACCGCCCGGGGAAACGCTTTTAAAAACGTTGTCAAAACCGGCGACAGTGTTTTGGTTCATCTTGCCAGCGGTAAGGACTTGGTTTTACAACCTTTAAAAAAACTTAACAACGAAAATAAACTTTCGTTGGCAGGAAAAGTAGCAATGGACCAAATCGAGGTACATAACGACCGTATGGAATGTTATACGTGCCACGCCACATGGGCACCGCAATGTTACGGTTGCCATGTACGTATCGATTATAGTCAAGGTGTAAAACGTACCGACTGGCTTGCAGCATCATCGGATATTGACGAACGCGGACTTACGGGATGTGCCCGTAAAGAGAATATGGATAAATATGCCATCGAGGGAACAATTTCGGAAACACGAAGTTATCTGCGATGGGAAAGTCCTCCCCTTTCACAAAACGGTGAAGGAAGAATTTCTCCGACAATACCGGGTTGCCAGACAACAATTTCGGTTATAGGCAAAAACGGTAATATGCTTTTACAAAACAAAATCTTTAAAATTCCGGATGTTGAAGGAGCCGGCAAGGAAGGACAATTGGCCATTGACATGTCACCTGTTCAACCTCATACCATTCAAAAAGAAGCCAGAAGTTGTGAAGATTGCCACTCTGAAGCCGTAACTATGGGTTACGGAATCGGTGGAGGTAAATATTACTCCGACCCGTCAAAAGATTTCTTTGTTGACCTAGAAACCGCCGACGGTGAAGTTCTACCTGAAAAGGTTAACGTACAAAAACCGGGAATACCAAATCTTACTATGGACTGGTCACGTTTTGTTACCGAAAAAGGCAAACAACTGCAGACCGTGGGACATCATTTTAAACTTTCAAGACCCCTTAACAATGCCGAACGCAGCAAATTGGACAGAAGAGGAGTATGCCTGGCGTGTCATAAAACGATACCGGATAAAGATATTGCCGTTTCTTTAATGCATCACGTAGCTAAATACGGAGGTTTAATTGTGGACAACGATGCTCATAAAAGCATTTTAAACAAAATAACAAGACTCAGTGCCTGGTCTCAAGTTATTTTTGTTGTTATGATAATAGTTATCCTCTTTTTTCTATTTAAAAAATTCAGAAAAAAGAGGATAGCACATTAAAATGATGAATAAAGGAAGTTATTCTTTCACCCCCTTAATTATATCGTCAACAACCGTCGGGTCGGTTAACGTGGAAGTATCACCGAAACTTGAATATTCGCCTTCGGCAATCTTACGCAAGATGCGACGCATAATTTTACCCGAACGTGTTTTCGGCAACGCTTTAACAAACTGAATCTTATCGGGTTTTGCAATAGGACTTATTATTTTACTAACGGCTTTCAATATCGATTTTTTAAGTTCTTCTTCTCCTGCATCCGGCATATCGGTACAAACAACATAAGCATAAATGCCCTGTCCTTTTATGGGATGCGGGAATCCCACAACGGCAGATTCACTGATAAGCGGATGTTCGTTAATGGCATTTTCTATTTCAGCGGTACCGAGCCTGTGTCCCGAAACATTTATAACATCGTCAATACGTCCCAAAATACGATAGTAGCCGTCTTCATCCCTTTTTACGCCGTCACCGGTAAAATAATAACCTTCAAATCTGCTGAAATATGATTGTTTGTAGCGGTCGTGGTCGCCCCAAAGAGTTCTTGCCATTCCGGGCCAAGGAAATTTTATACAAAGATTACCTTCAACACTTTTCTGACACATAACGTTACCGTCATTATCCAGTATTACGGGCTGAACTCCAGGAAGAGGTAATGTTGCAAAAGTCGGTTTTGTGGGAATAACCCCTGCAATTGGACTTATCATAATACCTCCTGTTTCCGTTTGCCACCAAGTATCAACTATTGGGCAACGACCGTTTCCGATATGGTCGTGATACCAGTGCCACGCCTCTTCGTTGATAGGCTCTCCCACACTGCCCAAAACTCTCAACGATTTAAGATTAATATATTCAACCCACTTTTGACCTTTTGCCATTAATGAACGTATAGCCGTAGGCGAAGTGTAAAATTGGTTAACTTGATATTTATCAATTATTTCCCAATATCTTTTAGGAGTAGGATATGTAGGTATTCCCTCAAACATAACCGATGTTGCACCTTCAAGCAAAGGTCCGTAAACAATGTAAGAATGTCCTGTTATCCAACCTATGTCGGCGGCACAGAAATATACATCACCGTTGCTGTATTGGAAAACATTTTTAAAGGTGTAGGCGGTATAAACCATGTATCCTCCCGAAGTATGCACCACACCTTTGGGTTTTCCGGTTGAACCGCTTGTATAAAGAATAAAAAGAGGCTCTTCCGAATCCATAACCTCGGCTTTACATTCCGTACCGGCATCTTTCATTAAATTATCCCACCAGAAATCACGACCTTCTTCAAAAGATATTTCCTGTCCGGTTCTCTTCACGACAATAACCGTTTCCACACTTTCGCATGATTCAAGTGCCTCGTCGGATGTTTTTTTCAGTTCTATAATTTTTTCACCTCTGAATCCTCCGTCAGCGGTAATAAGCATTTTAGCACCCGCATCGTTTATTCTTTCAGCCAAAGCATTTGCCGAAAATCCTGCAAAAACCACCGAATGTATTGCACCGATTCTTGCACAAGCAAGCATAGTGATAACAAGTTCGGGAACCATCGGCAAATAAATTGCAACCCTGTCACCTTTCTTTATACCTTTTGATTTAAGGACATTCGCAAACTTATTTACTTCATCGTAAAGTTCTTTATAGGTATATACTTTTTCAGGTTCTTCCGGATCATTGGGTTCCCAAATTATTGCCGGCTGGTCACCTCGTAAAAAAAGATGTCTTTCAAAAATATTCTCGGTAATATTTAGTTTACCGTTAATGAACCACTTTACCTCGGGCTTTTTGAAATCCCATTCAAGGGTTTTTTCCCATCTTTTGTGCCAATAAAAAGTGTCGGCAACATTATTCCAAAAACCTATGGGATTTGACACACTCTTTTGATACTCATGAAGATAACCGCTGGGGGTTGTAATTTTAGGAACCATAATTTTTAATTTTAATTAAAGGAAAATCGAATTGTTGACCAGTAAAATTAAAAAAAAATTCCGGTAGCAATCAACTACCGGAGCAAGGTTTCTAAAAAATTACCGTAAAATAAATCAATTTCCATTTATTTAAAATATGCTACAACGGTTTCCTGAGCTCTTACTTTTTCACCCAATTTAACATTAACTTTTACATCTAGAGGCAAGAAAAAATCTATTCTGGAACCGAATCTAATCATCCCCATTTCTTCGCCCTGCTCAACAACAGCACCTTTTTTTGAATAGCAAACAACCCGTCTTGCCATGATACCCGCTATCTGACGTATCAAAACATCTTTGTTTTTTTCTTTTTCCAAAACAACGCTTGTCCGTTCGTTGTCTTCGGAAGACTTGGGGTTATAAGCAATAAAATAGCGACCCGGATGATATTTTGCATATTTAATAATACCTTTAAAAGGATACCAGTTGATATGAACGTTCATCGGTGACATAAAAACCGATATCATCAACCTTGTTTCATTGAAATATTCGGTTTCTTCCACTTCTTCTATAACCACCACGGTTCCGTCTGCCGTTGAAAGGATATTTTTTTCACCGTAATTGGTTTTTCTTTTGGGATAGCGGAAAAAGAATACCACCCATGAAAAAAGGATAAAAAAACCGAAAAAGAGAAAATATTTTATAAAAAGGGGGACGTGAATATACCAAACAGCCACTGATAATGCCGATAAAACGACAAATGTTTTAAAAATTATTTTATATCCTTCAGGGTGTAATCTCATAAAATGAATAAACTTGTGTAAAGATAAACGAAAGGGGTCGCTAACAATGCCGCATCAAACCTGTCCAAAACTCCACCGTGTCCCGGCAAAATATTACCAGAATCTTTTACATTTACATTCCTTTTAAGCATCGACTCCGAAAGATCGCCGTAAGTACCGAAAACCACAGCTATTACCGCCGTTATCAGCCATTGATTTAAGTTAAGTTGTGTAAAAAACAATGAAATCAACCAGGCTGCCGCCATTGTAAAGACAAAACCTCCGATACTTCCCTCCCAGCTTTTTTTAGGTGAGTGACGTTCAAAAAGTCTGTGTTTCCCTATGGCTGAACCGACTAGATAAGCAAATGTGTCATTCACCCAAATCAAAAGGAACATCCCTAAAAGTACACCGGGAAAATAGTTATTACTTTCCTGCATTCCCGCAAAATAGAGCGAATTCATCAGCCCGAAACCCATAGCCACAAATATAAAAGCACTGAAAAAAATGCCTATCCTTTTCCAGGACGAATCTTTTTTATACAGTTCCAAAGGGATTATAAAGTAGAATAAAATTAGAACGTAAAGCATCATCCTGACATCAAAATATTGGATACCCACAAGGCCCGTTATGATATAAATTGCCAATCCTGAAAAGTAATAGGCTTTGTAATCCGCAATGTTATGCCCGGGATAAAAAAGATTAATAAATTCGTAAAGACCCACGGATGCAAAAATTCCGGCAACAATAAAGAATGCGTACGGACTTAAAAGTATAGAACCCAATATTAAAACCGCAAATAATAAACCCGTTGTCGAACGTATAATAAGCTCTTTCATAAATATTGTATTTACGACAGGTCGTCAATTAAAAAAACATAAAGTTCTTTAGGTCCGTGAGCTCCCATTACCAAAGTTTTTTCAATATCGGCAGTTCTGCTGGGTCCCGTTATTACCGTTATCTGACTCGGAATATTACCTTTATACCGTTTCTTCATACCGTTCAAAGCCTCGGAAAGTTCGGTAACCACTTGTGACGCTTTGGCTATTACAATATGTGTTTCGGGATAGACGAAAATTCTTCTTCCCGCATCAAGTCCCGACGAGACCATAATACTACCGAAACGGGCAATAAGATATTCACACTGTGTTACACCCGCTTTTTGATTAAGAAACTCATCTTCTCCGGATAAAACGGGGATTTCGCCTTTATCCAAAAACGTTTTAAGAACCTTATCGTTGGTGTAAACCGAATCCCACCCTTTTTCTTTAATAAGAGCTTTTAAAATACCGAGGGCGGACGCATCATCTTCGCAATAAACAAATTTACCGTTATTGTCAAGGAGTTTTTTGGCAAAAACCACAACCTTATCATCCTCAAGATCGTGAAAAACAGGACCTTCAAATTTTTCTTTTGCAAAAGGATTCTCTTTTTTCGAGATAAGTGCATTTCGCACTTTTGTCAAAATTTTCTCTTTGGTTGTGGCTTCTTCAAAAGGCATAATTAAAAATTTTTATTCTTCGGTTTTTTTATTTTTCTCCTCTTTTTTCACCTCTCCCGCATTGTTTTCATTTTTCTTTTCTTTATCCTCTACCTTCTTTGCTTTATCTTCTTTACCGCTATTTTCGGTAGTATCTGAAGTTTCCTTTTCGGCATCATTTTTCCTTTTCTTCATAGCTTCGTTAAGATTCGCTTCCATCTCATTCATTTTATCTTCTGCATTTCCCCAAGGTCTTTTACCGAAAATATTTTCCAGGTCTTCTCCAAAGATAACCTCTTTATCGAGAAGTAACCGGGCAAGCTTTTTCAATCCTTCTTTTTCCTTTTTCAAAATTTCCACAGCGCGCTTATAAGCCTTTTCAACAATACTTTTTATTTCCTGATCAATTATCTCATTGGTCTTTTCGCTGAAAGGTTTGCTAAAACTCATCTCCTGCTGTCCGGTGGAATCGTAATAACTGATATTACCTATTTTTTTACTTAAACCGTAGTAAACCACCATGGCATACGCTTGCTTTGTAGCTTTTTCAAGATCGTTAAGAGCACCTGTTGATATTTCCCCGAAAATCACTTCTTCGGCAGCACGGCCACCCAAAGTAGCGGTAATTTCGTCAAACATCTGATTGTAAGTTGTTATTTGACGTTCTTCGGGCAGGTACCAGGCGGCACCCAATGATTTACCCCGCGGCACTATGGTAACTTTTACCAAAGGATGTGCATGTTCAAGTAACCAACTTACCGTAGCATGTCCGGCTTCATGGTGCGCCACCACCTTTTTTTCAGCAGGTGAAATAACCTTGTTTTTCTTTTCCAATCCACCTATTATCCTGTCAATAGCATCCATAAAGTCCTGCTTGGTAATAGCTTCGCGTGATTTTCTCGCCGCTATCAACGCCGCCTCGTTACAAACATTTGCAATATCGGCACCCGAAAAACCGGGAGTCTGTTTTGCAAGGAACCTTACGTCAACGGAATCGTCAAGTTTCAAAGGGCGCATATGAACTTTAAAAATCTCTTCACGCTCTTTCAAATCGGGTAATTCAACATGAATTTGCCTGTCGAATCTACCGGCACGCAACAGAGCTTTGTCGAGGATATCGGCACGGTTTGTCGCCGCTATCACAATAACACCCGAATTCGGTGTAAAGCCGTCCATTTCCGTCAACAATTGGTTCAGAGTATTTTCACGTTCGTCGTTGGCACCTGTCATCGGACTTTTCCCTCTGGCACGTCCTATTGCATCTATTTCATCAATAAAAATTATTGAGGGAGCTTTTTCTTTTGCCTGTTTAAATAGATCGCGAACACGTGAAGCGCCTACTCCTACAAACATCTCAACGAAATCGGAACCAGATAATGAAAAGAAAGGAACATGAGCTTCACCGGCCACTGACTTGGCAAGTAATGTTTTACCCGTTCCGGGAGGGCCTACAAGAAGTACCCCTTTGGGTATTTTACCTCCCAGTTTCGTGTATTTTTCGGGATTTTTCAAAAAATCCACTACCTCTTTAACTTCGAGTTTTGCCTCTTCAAGTCCGGCAACATCTTTAAAAGTAATATTAACAGAGGTATTTTTATCGTAAACTTGTGCCTTGGATTTCCCTATACTGAAAATTTGACCTCCCGGACCGCCACCACCGCGACTCATCATACGCATTATAAAATACCATGCACCGAAAAGTAACAGTATGGGGAATATCCAGCTGAAAAGCTCTCCCGTCCAATCGTGTCTCACTTCACTTTCCACATAAACGGGATTTTCAACATTTTTTTGCGCTTCCGCAACCTTTTTTTCAAATGAATCCGGAGTAACCACATTATAAATATACTGAGGTTTGTCGGCTCCGAATCCCGAACCGGGTTTTAAATCTTTATATTTTCCTTTTCCCAGTTTATCGGGTTTAACGTAAATTTCGGCATATTCTTTATTAACAAGAACAAGCCTGCTAACGTCACCGTTTTCAAGCATCTGCTTAAGCTCACCCCAATTTATCTTTTTGGTTTCACCACCCGAATACATAAATTGCAAGCCTATAAAAACCAAAAGTAAAATACCGTAAATCCAATAAAAGTTGAACTTAGGTTTGGAACCTCCGGTTTTAGGGGGCATTCCCGGAAAACCGGGTTTTTTATTAGGGATGTTATTATTTTTATTTTTTTCCGCCATATTATTTTCCTAAATAAAATTTTTACTCTGTGTAATGATACTCTTTTCTGCCTGCATCCGCCCACAAATCTTCCAAATTATAAAACTTTCGTGTATCCTCCTGAAAAATGTGAACCACAACATCCACATAATCAATAAGAATCCATTCGGCATTTTCAACACCTTCTTTGTGATAAGGGTTTGAACCCGTTTCTTTTTTTACAAACTCCAAAACATTATCAAATATTGCTCCGGCCTGTATTTTCGACGGCACATCACAAATTACAAAATAATCCGTTACGGAATTTGATATTTTTCGAAGATCCAGACTTGTAATATTTTTGGCTTTCTTATCTTGCATCGCTTCCACAACACGATGCATCAAACTTGTAGAATCGTCTTTTTTTTGTTTTACCATATGATTTATAACATTTCCTGTATTGAATCGGTGCCGTGCAAAAATACTAAATAAAAACACATAAAAACTTTAAGAAATCAAAACTAACAAACATTAAGATTTCCAAAAATTAAAAACACAAATACGGTTTTAACTAAATTTGTCGTCGTAAACCGTTAACAATTTATACATGTTGAAAAAATCAATATATTTAAGTCTTACATTTTTTTTCATCGCCTTTGTTTCAAAATTTTCGAGTGCTCAAAATGATTGGCAAAACAACCCTGCAATAGAGAAGAAAATAGACTCGTTGATTAGTCTGATGACTTTAAAAGAAAAAACGGAATTGCTTCACGCAAGTTCTTCTTTCACTTCCGGGGGTGTTAAAAGATTGGGCATTCCGGAACTTGTCATGTCTGACGGACCACACGGTGTACGTATGGAACACGGTAGAGACTGGGAGATTGACAGCACAACATCGGATTCGGCAACATATCTCCCCGTAGGGATAACATTGGCATCAACATGGAATAAAAATCTGGGATATCAATCAGGAAAAGTTCTTGGCAGTGAAGCTGCCGATAGAGGTAAAGATATTATTTTAGGTCCCGGTGTTAACATAATAAGAACCCCTTTAAACGGAAGAAATTTCGAATATTTATCCGAAGACCCGTATTTGGCGGGTGAAATGGCAGTAGGATATATTAAAGGTGTAGAATCCAACGGTATTGGAGCTTGCGTAAAACATTATGCCGCCAACAATCAGGAAACGTTACGAGGAAAAATAAATGTTATAGTTGATGAAAGAACTCTGCATGAAATTTACCTGCCTGCATTTAAACATGCCGTTCAGGATGGCAGTGTATTAACTATCATGACCGCTTATAACAAAATTAACGGTGAATATTGCAGTAACAATAAATATCTTTTTGATGTTTTGCACAACGAATGGGGATTTAAAGGTACCGCAATAAGCGACTGGGGAGCAGTTCATTCAACTGAACCGACTTTAAAACACGGCGTTGATATAGAAATGGGAACGGAGCTTGCCAACGGAACCAAAGACAATCCCGATTATAACGGTTTTTACCTTGCAGAGCCGTTAATAAAATTTGTCAAGAAACACCCGAGGTATGAAAAATATGTTGATGAAAAAGTGCGTAGAATTTTGAGGGTAATGTTTGCCGTTCACAAATTTGACAAAAAAAGACCGGAAGGTTCCAGAAATACCCCCGAACACCATAAGACGGCTTTAAAAATAGCGGAAGAAGGAATAGTGTTGTTAAAGAACGATTACGGACTACCCGTGGGAAAAAAAGCCGACATGCCTGAAAATGCAGTTGTTAAAACAATTGCGGTAATAGGCGATAACGCCACAAGAAAGCATGCCGGAGAAGGTGGAAGTTCGCAAGTAAAAGCCGAATACGAAATAACCCCTCTTGAAGGCATCAAACAGGTTTTTGGCGACGACTATAAAATAGTTTATGCACCCGGTTACAAACCCAATAAGGAAAATAAACTTGATTCCGTATTAATGAAAAAAGCTCTTAATGTTGCAAAACATGCCGATCTTGTCATTTACATTGGCGGCTGGTTACATAACATTGAAGGGGAAATGTGGGGTAAATACAGATATGATGCTGAAGGTCATGATAAAGAAAGCTATGAATTTCCGTTCGGGCAAACAGAATTAATGAACAGGCTTTCCGATTTAAAACCTATGATCACGGTTATTTTGGGAGGAAGTTTTGCAAAAACGGATAAATGGTTGGAAAAATCGGGAGCCGTTTTATTTGCAGGTTATCCGGGTATGGAAGGAGGAAAAGCCATTGCCGAAATATTGGCAGGTAAAATTAACCCTTCGGGAAAACTTCCTTTTACGATTGCGAAAGAATTGAAATATTATCCCGCACATAGCATAGGTGAATATCCTGGAAACGGACAAAATGTAATTTACCGAGATAGTATTTGGGTAGGTTACAGGTATTTTGACAAACATCCCGAAAAAATATTGTTCCCGTTCGGTTACGGATTATCTTACACCACTTTTTCAATTGATAATTTGAAACTTAAAAAGAAAGTATTTCCCTCAGGCGAACCTGTAAAATTCAGTATTGACGTAACTAATACGGGTAAATTAGAAGGAAAAGAAGTTGTTCAGGTTTATATTTCGGACCCCGTTTCCCGGGTTGTTCGCCCCGTGAAAGAGCTCAAGGCTTTTGAAAAAGTGAACTTAAAACCGGGAGAAACGAAAACGGTGTCGTTTATACTTGACAAAAATGCATTTTCTTATTGGGACCCCGAAAGCAAAAAATGGAAATTGGAGCCCGGTGATTTTATTATTAACGTTGGCAACTCCTCTCAAAATATTATGCAAAAAGCTAAAATAACAATAAAATAACCGTTTTAAAATAGTACGGATGCTAAAAGAAAAGTTTAAAAACACAGAGATAATTTTGGGTTCGGGTTCTCCGAGGAGAAGGGAATTATTATCGGAAATGGGATTGATATTTAAGGTCGAAACCCGTGAAATTGAAGAATCATTACCCGAAAATTTAAAACCATCGGAAAGCGCCGTATTTTTAAGCAAACTTAAAGCAGGTGCTTTCGGTAAAGATTTTTTTAACGAAAATACAATACTCATTACCGCCGACACTATTGTCGTTCTTGATGACAA
>WFZS01000028.1 GCA_015489465.1 Bacteroidales bacterium
ATGCCGTACTGTTCCGGTTTTCCATAATCGGTGAGGCATTAGTCAATATTGACAGTGAACTGCTTAATAAATATACCTATCCATGGCATTACGTCCGGTCATTCAGTAATTTTATTTTACACGAATATCATGCAATTGAAATGTGGGTAGTGTGGGAAACTGCCAAAAATGATCTGCCCGAATTAAAACAAACTATTGAAAGAATTTTAGGGAATGAGTTCTAAACCACAAATTCCCAAAAATTATCCGTTGTAATACATTTATAATTGTTGCTGTAGTTATCAACCCATGTTTTGGGCGGTTTGAGTTTCGGTTTTTTATACTTAATTTCATAACCCGACAGTTCGCCGTTTATCTCTTCAATGTAGTCGAGTTCTGCACCGGTGTAGGTGCGCCAAAAGTATGATGAAGCATATATCTCATTGTACGACAGATATTTCAGTCTTTCGGAAATTATAAAATTTTCCCACATGGCCCCCGTATCGGTTCTTAAGCTAACGGATGAAAAATTATCAATAATGCTGTTTCTGATTCCCATGTCCCAAAAAAATATTTTATCTCTTTTTGATATCTCTTTTCGTAAATTTCGGTTAAACCCGCTTAAACGGAAAACAATAAATGATTTTTCGAGAAGGTTAATGTACGCGTTAACCGTTTCCAGATTTAATCCCAGATTATTACCCAATTCATTTAACGAGACTTCGGAGCCAATTTGCAATGCAAGCAATTTGAGCAGGTCTCTTATTTTTGAAGTATTTCTTATGCGGCTGATGTCAAATATATCTTTGTACAAATAGGAACCTGCCAATTCCCTTAAATATTTCTCTTTTTTGTTAATGGATTCCAGATTGAATAATTCGGGATAGAGTCCGTAAACCATAAACTCTTCCAAACGGCTTTGCAGTTCAATAACACTGTTGGTTTTGCTCAGCTCGGACAAAGAAATCGGATACAAAGTATAAGTTGACGTTCTGCCGGTCAGCGGCTCTTTTACTTTATTTGCAAGGTCGAGCGATGAAGATCCGGTAACAAGCAGCTTTACATCCGGAATATTGTCATGAATTATTTTAAGGTTTATGCCTATATCCGGTATTCTTTGCGCTTCGTCTATAAACAAGATATCGTGCCCGTTAATAAGCAGTTTCATTTTTGTTAAGTCGCGTGAGGATAAAACATCAATATACCTGAGTTCGTCGCCGTTTACTTTTAAAACATTTCCCCTTACATTATCAAGAATATCATTTGAAAGTGTTGTTTTTCCTGTTTGCCGGGCACCGTAAATAATGATTATTTTATTGCTTTCCCTGAACTCATTAATCAGAACCGGTAATAATTTTCTCTCGATTTTCATCCTTTTATTCTTTTTACAAGGACAAAAATAGAGAAAATCAGATTATATCCGAATAATTCACGCTAATTATTCGGATATAATCGAAAAATTCACGTTAATTTTTCTATTTTACTTTTGTTCTTCCGGTATAATCACAATGAAGATCAGCAGCCGGAGTTTTTCCAATGGATTAAAAGGCATAACCGATGCCACCTTCAATCACTATTCCGGAGCCGTAACTTATGTCCATTAACCTTATTGCCTGAGATGAAGGATTTCCATCCGTTACCGTATAATTTTTGTTTTTTAATAAAATGGCATAGCCCACGTTAAACAGGGTAAAGAACCCTCTTTTTGCCATGTATTCAAAACCGCCGCTTAGTTGTAAAAAAGGTGATTTATCAACCTTCACCCGGAAAGTCTCGTTGTTATTATATCCGTCACTTACGGTAATCTCTGCATTTGACCCCGAACCGTATAAAAATCCCAATCCGATAAAAGGAGTAAAGTTTTTCGGAGAAAAGAGGTACCTTCCCCTCGCGGAAAGTTTAATTCCTACCGACGACAGACCGATGCCACCGTCAACGGCAATCTTCGGGGTCGGGTATCCTGAGGCTGCTACCCCGAATCCCGTTAAACCGTTCCAACCCATGTTAAACCACACTGCCGTTTTCCTTGCTTCCCTTACGGATAACATGTCATCAGCGGAG
>WFZS01000029.1 GCA_015489465.1 Bacteroidales bacterium
GGATATTTATGTTCATTGACTAACCGTTTTTCAACCGTCTGTCTTACATATTCTTCTGGCGTGTCTTTTCTTATGGTGCCGTCAATGTAATCTCTTACTTTTCCTTCCGGTATTGCAATGATTATATTTTTGTTATCTGTCATATTCGTTTTTTCTTTTTCAAAATTTAAAAAGCAATAAAAGTATCAAAAAAATAGCGTTGGCAAAAAACAAATGTGTGCGAAAGCACTCTTTTGTTTGTGCGGTGGTGTTTCTTGCTGATTTTTTCAATTTTATTCATTGCTTGTTTTTTTCCTTGCATGAAGCACAACGTCC
Source organism: Bacteroidales bacterium (assembly GCA_015489465.1). Taxonomy (GTDB): domain Bacteria; phylum Bacteroidota; class Bacteroidia; order Bacteroidales; family F082; genus B16-G9. The sequence goes on from WFZS01000029.1 coordinate 316, forward strand.
GTATAAAAATACAAAAATTCAGTTTAAAACCGTTTTTAAATAAATAATTCAGTTTAAATTTTCCTTCTCCTTTTTTCCATTAAACCATTTTCACCGTTTCAAGCACCTTTTCTACTCAATATCATCCAACGGATTTTTAATACCCTCGTAAGACCTTGAAGATATATGTGTGTATATTTCCGTTGTCTTACTCGATGAATGTCCTAACAAATCCTGAATATACCGCAAATTAACTCCTTGCTCCAAAAGATGCGTTGCAAAACTGTGCCTTAATGTATGTGTAGTTACCTTTTTCATAATACCTGCACGCCATGCCGCTCTTTTTACAATCTTCTGTATGCTGCTAGCTGTGTATTTCTCCCCGTTCCTGCCTTCAAAAAGATATACTTTAGGCTCATATAATCTGTAATATTCACGCAAAGTTTCCAAAGTCTTTTCCGACAATAAACTTGTCCTGTCCTTTTTACCCTTTGCTTGGCGTATAATTACCAAATTTCGCTTTGAATCTATATCCTCAACCCTCATGTTAATTGCTTCACTGATACGCAGCCCCGCTGAATAAATCAACATAATTATTGCTCTGTGTTTTAAATTGATAGTCTTTCTTATCATTTTAAATACCTCTTCCTTACTCAAAACTACAGGTAAAACTTTTTCTTTCCGGGGACGTTCCAAATAATAAAACTTACGTTCTTCTCCCAACACTTTTTCATAATAGAACTTAATTGCATTAATCGCAACATTTTGATATGATTCGGAAACTCTTCTTTCTACAACTAGATATCTTAAAAACTCCTTAATCTCTTCCTCACTTATTTCTTTGATTTCTTTTGTTTTATAAAAATTAATAAACTCTTCGAAATGACTTTTATAACTTTTAACAGTACTGTCACTGTACCGCATTACTTTAAGTTTATTAGTATATTCTTCCGGGCATTTTCTAAATGCAGGATCAGAATATTTGTCAATCCTCGGTAAAATTCCGGGATTTCTATATTCCGAGAACTTATAAACGTAACCGTTTTGTTTTGCATAGTCTTTCAAACTGTTAATTACAGATTCGGTATAAACCGTTGTCCACCACTTGTTTTCAATATCCCAATAATAATATGGAAACGACTTGATTAGTTGTATCAGTTGAAAATCATAATCGACAACTATTCTTATCCTGCCTCTTTTATATCTAATTACCGAAATCTCAGGTTTTCTTTTAGAATATTCAAGCAAACTTTCATCACTTACTATTTCCAATCTATCTCCAAAATGGTTTTTAAGAGCTTCGTAATTAGATTTATTTTTCGTTATCAGCCATCTTCTGTATTCCGAATCATACACATAATATTGCAGGGTCTTAATAAAATCTACATCTTCTTTTTTACCGCTTATTTTCAAAATCAACTTTGATTTTCCGGGATAAAGTAAAACTTTGGAATTATTAGTTTTCATAATGAGTAAAGTCATTTTAATCTTTAAAAATAATAAATAAACGGAATTATTACATAAAACGGAATTTTCCTTGAGTACCTTTTCTAAAAGCAATGTACTTTAATACAAATGATTAACAAACCTGTAATATCAACACATTGTGAAAACAATATATTATAATCTTTTTATTGTTTGGTAACAAGAATTCATATTACTGCAAAATATTAACATATAATATCTTACAGATTAATAAAATTAAATAAACAAGATTTTACCTAACACCGGATTTTTAACAAATTACGGTTTCAGCTTAAAACCTAGATCCGGGTAATCTTCAATCAAAGTTTGTTCAGTTTTAACGGAAAGTTTATAACTCCTTGTAACACTGTGTCTTGAAGCAAAAAGACCTGTTGCATCGCCGTCAACGTTTGTAAATTGAGGCAATTCATTCATAAAAGTATTTGACCCGTTGTTTATCTCCAGATATGTATCCAAAGCCTGCGAACCGCAAGCAACATTCAATTCTACAAGTCCTGAATACCTGGTAATATACGGATCTTTTTCCAGCTTGGTTTCAAGCATGTTAAAAAATTGTTCACTGGTGTACGGAACAGTAACCGTACTGCCTCCATGTGTTGTTTCGGATCTGGCAATCCCTTGCTCCCATGTAAGTGATTTTCTAACCGTATCGGTAGTGCCGTTTTTAACCTCTATATAATTAAAAGTAATCCAAAATTCATATCTCTTACCGTTTTCGGCAGTGGTTGCACCAAATGTACCGTCCATTGCAAAGTTTACCGTGTACCCCGAAGGTTTTATAATATAAAAATCCGAAACCAACGGTGTTTTGGATTTAACTTCACCGTCTTTTCTTTCTACGGTTAGATGATATTCCGCTCCGGGGTTCAAAGGCTGCGACGGAACAGCATAATACATTAATTGATCCGGAAAATAAAAAATGGAATCTCCGGCTTGTTTGTTATGTATAGTTATCGTATCGAAAGTTAAAGTCTGTACGTCAACACCGTTTTTTACACCTACCAAGGTAACATTCAATTTATAAGGGTAATTGTTCGAATCCGGAATCTTTGAATAATATAAAGCATCTCCTTCGCCTTGATAAGCTTTTGTAATCTTTAACCAAACCGTGTCGTCTGATTGATCAAGAAGGCCGTAAACAATGGTAATATCCTTATATTTTGTATAAATATCAACATCGGTAGAACAACCTGAAAACAAATATAAAATTATCGCAAAAAGAGAAATATGTATTTTTTTCATAATAATAAACAGACTTATTTAACCGGTGCCAAATGTAATTAAATTTTGGTCAATTATCATGAATAGGCAACCATTTAAAATGAAAATTCCGGAATTACCGACATAACTATTATAATCATAATAAGTGCGGGAAGCATGTTTATCACTTTTATCTTTTTTATTCCCAGAATATCAACTCCCAATCCCATTAAAAGAATTCCTCCGGTTGCCGTTAATTCCGTGATTATCACACCGGGAATAAAATCGCCCAAAGCCATAGCCAAAAGGGTTATGCCCCCTTGAAATACAAATAACGGTATTGCAGAAAAAAGCACGCCTATTCCCATACCGGACGCAAGTGCTATCGACGAAATTCCATCCATCAACGACTTTATCAAAAGAAGTTTATGATTACCGGTTAACCCCTCTTCCATTGCTCCTAAAATTGTCATCGAACCTACACAATACAGCAAAAATGCCGTTATAAGACCATCGGTAAAATTTTCATTTTTAAGTTTTACCTTTTTTTTAAGCCTGTTACTTAAACCCGTAATTACCTTTTCAAGATTTAGAAATTCTCCCGTTAAAGCTCCCGTTATCAATGCTATTATCAAATGTAAAACATGAGATGTTTTCAGAGCCATGGATATTCCCAAAAATATAGTAAACAATCCTATTACCTGAAAAAATATTTTTACATACCGTTCAGGTAAACTTTTGTTTATCCAAAGGCCTATTAAACTTCCAGAAATTACAGTTATAACATTTACTATCGTACCAAGCATATAAAATTTTATTGTTGCAAAAGTATATAACTGTAAATTTATGCTTACAAAAAATTGACAAAAAAATATCACATAAATTAATATTGATTAGTTTTGCTGCCTGAAAAACCAAATGACTGTTACAAAAAACACATTATGGCTTCAAATGAAAATTTAAAAACTTATGCCGTTATTACCGGAAGTGGTAGTTATATCCCGAAAAAAATAGTTAAAAACTCCGATTTTCTCGATAAAGAGTTTTACGAAGGACCGGGAAAAAAGATAGAAAAAGATAATGAAGAAATTATTGAAAAGTTCTATCAAATTACCGATATCGAAGAACGGCGTTATGTTGAGGAACATTTGACAAATTCCGACATTGCTTATTTAGCAGCAAAAAACGCAATTGAATCCTCAGGTACCGACCCCGAAACATTGGATTACATTATAGTGGGACATAATTTCGGAGATATTAAGCATAATTCAAGATACATTGACACCGTTCCCAGTATAGCAACCAGAGTTAAACACAAGTTGGGAATAGAGAACCCGTTTTGTGTTGCTTATGATGTACTTTTCGGTTGTCCGGGATGGCTCGAAGGTGTTATTCAGGCACACATGTTTATCAAAGCCGGTGAAGCTAAAAAAGTAATGGTGATAGGTACCGAAACATTATCAAGAATTTACGACCCCTACGACAGGGATAGCATGATATATTCCGACGGTGCGGGAGCTACCATTATAGAAGCCGTTGAATCGGAAACACCCGTAGGTATAATTACTCATCTCTCCAGAACTGATGCAAAAGAATTCGGCTACATGCTTTGGATGGATAAAACCTACAAACCGGGAGTGGAAGACGATTCCTTATATTTGAAAATGATGGGGCGTAAACTTTACAACTACGCACTTTCGACGGTGCCGCAGACCATAAAATCCACAATTGACAAAGCGGGTATCGACATTACGGATATTAAAAAGATTTTTATCCATCAGGCAAATGCCAAAATGGATGAAGCCATGGTAAGCAGATTGTTTAAACTCTATAATCACCATACATTCGACCCCGGACTTGTTCCGATGACAATTAATAAATTCGGTAACAATTCGGTGGCAACTCTTCCTATTCTTTACGACCTGGTTTCAAAAGGAAAAATGAAAGGTCAGGAAATAAAAAGCGGCGACTATGTTGTTTTTGCATCGGTAGGTGCAGGCGTTAACGCAAATTCGGTGGTTTACAGAGTTCCTTAAATTTCTATTTGCAATCCATCGTAAGCAAGACTAATAAAATCGGGCAACTCTTTAGAAACTTTTTCATGAAAGCCCATAAGGTGACTTATATGCGTTATGTATGCCTTTTCGGGACGTAAAAACTCTAAGACATGTACAGCTTGTTCAAGATTGTAATGCGATATGTGCGGCTCTTTTCTTAAAGCGTTAAGGACTATAACCTTGCAATCCAGCAGTTCAGGCATAACACTTCCCGGAATATAATTTGTATCCGTTATGTAAGCGAAATCTCCGATACGAAAAGCCGTAACTTCCATTTTCAGATGCAACACCTGAAAAGGTTTTATTTTAATTCCTTTAAGAATAAACGGATCTTCATAAATATCAATAAGATTAAAAGAAGGAACCCCCGGATACGGATTTTCATGAAAAGCATAAGAAAATTCCCTTTTTATCTCTTTCTGATGAAACTCCGAAACATAAACATCCATTGGACGCCTTTGCAAATAGTTAAACGAACGCACATCGTCCAACCCTCCGATATGATCTTTATGGGCATGAGTAATTAAAATAGCGTCGAGTGAGGTAACTCTTTCCCTTAACATTTGGTATCTGAAATCGGGACCGGCATCAATGGTAAAAACAGTATCGCCCTGTTCCACCAACACCGACGACCTCAACCTTTTATCCTTTTTTTCATTACTGTGACATACATCACAAGGACAAGCTACCACAGGCACTCCCTGCGATGTTCCTGTACCTAAAAACGTTACTTTCATCAAATATATTTACAATCAAAACGTCAACTGCAGTTTTGAATTTTTTCCATGTCAAAAGTAAATCTTAATTCGGTTAATCGTAAAATTATTTTTTCTATTTTTACCGTCCTTATATTAAAAACCAACAATTGATGAAAACAATTTTGGAGGGAACCGGAGTGGCATTGGTAACACCATTCCACAATTACGGTACCGTTGACTTTACTTCTCTTGAAAAAATTATAAATCATGTAATAGATGGAGGTGTCGATTTCGTTCTGGCTTTGGGAACAACAAGCGAATATCCGACACTAACTCCGGATGAAAAAAGTGCTGTTGTAAATTTTATTAAAGAAACGGTTAACAAGAGAGTGCCTATTCTTTTGGGGATAGGAGGATACTCTACACATTCGGTAGTCGATAAAATTAAAAAGACCGATTTTTCAGGTATCGAGGCTATTTTATCGGTGGCTCCGTATTACAACAAGCCTAACCAAAAGGGTCTTTATAATCATTTTAAAATGATTTCGGGAGCCAGTCCGGTCCCGGTAATACTTTATAACGTTCCCGGAAGAACTTGCTCCAATCTTACAGCCGAAACAACCGTCAGGTTAGCCCGTGATTTTGAAAATATTGCAGGAATAAAAGAGGCTTCGGGTGATTTGATTCAAATAATGAAAATTTTAAGAGACAAGCCGAAAGATTTCAAAGTTTTTTCGGGTGACGATTTGCTTACTTATCCCATGCTTACCATGGGAGCAGACGGTGTTATTTCAGTTTCCGCCAACGCTTACCCTAAAGAAACATCGCAAATGGTTAACTTAATAAAAAGCGGTAAGACGGAACAAGCGTTAAAAATACATAACTCGTTGATTGACTTTATCGAGTATATTTTTGAAGACGGCAACCCTGCCGGTATAAAATTTGCCCTCAGTATTATGGATTTGTTAAAATACAATATGCGTTTGCCAATGGTAAAAATCAATAAAGCACTGCAAATTCAAATTAGCAATTTTATAAATTCTTATAAATAATTCAGGTAAAAAAAGTAATTCATATCATTATCGTACTAATAAACATAACATATTTATTATGAATAAAATCTTTATTATTGTTTTGCTATTCTTTTTTACGGGTAGCATAAACGCACAATCAAATCAAACGGATAAAGCATTTGATTTGATTAAAAAAAGAGGTGAAGTTTATTTTAAAATAAACACGGAAACACCTCAAAAAACAGCTTCCGAGTTAACAAAAATTATCTCGGTTGATAAAGTTACCGAACAAAGCATTTATGCTTATGCCAACAAAAACGAGTTTGAGAAATTTCTTTCTTACGGATTTGATTTTGAGGTACTGACACCACCTTCAATGTTACACAAAGCCATAATGAAGGATAAGGTGAACATTAAAAATATAACCGATTGGGATTTTTATCCAACCTATCAGGCTTACGAAGACATAATGAACCAATTTGCCGCCAACTATCCCGATTTATGCGAACTCAAAACCATTGCGACATTACCCAGCGGACGTAAATTGCTGGTTTTACACATTAACAACGACCTTACTACCGAACAAAACGAACCCGAATTCATTTACACCTCCACAATGCACGGCGATGAAGTTACCGGCTATGTTTTAATGTTGCATCTCATAGATTATTTTCTTTCAAATTACGGTACAAACACCGAAATAACAAACCTTGTAGATAACGTTGACCTTTGGATTAACCCTCTTGCAAATCCCGACGGAACATATGCGGGCGGTAATAACACGGTTTACGGAGCGACAAGATATAACGGTAACGGTGTTGACCTCAACAGAAACTATCCGGATCCCGAAGACGGACCTCACCCTGACGGTAACGCATATCAACCCGAAACCCAAGCTTTTATGCAACTTGCGGATGAACATAATTTTGTTATGTCATCAAATTTTCACGGTGGTGCCGAGGTTGTTAACTATCCTTGGGATACATGGGCTAAACTTACGGCCGATGATGCGTGGTGGCGTTTTGTTTGCCATGAATACGCCGATACGGTACACGTTCATTCATCGGGATATATGACAGGATATGATAACGGTATTACAAACGGTTATGCTTGGTATGAAGTCAACGGTGGCAGACAAGATTACATGAACTATTTTAAACATTGCCGCGAATGCACCATTGAACTTTCTTATGAAAAAACTCCGCCTGCAAATCAACTTCCAGATTATTGGGATTACAATTACAGATCATTAATAAACTACATAAAAGAATCAACATACGGTTTAAGAGGTATTATTACGAACGCCGAAACAGGTGAAGGTATAAGAGCTCTGGTTCATATTGAAAACCATGACATTGACAGCTCGGAGGTTTATTCGTCGGCAGATGTGGGAGACTACCACCGTATGCTAAAAGCAGGAACCTATGACGTAACATATTCTAAATTCGGCTTTCATCCTCAAACCGTAACGGTTACAATTCAAGACAGAGTGGCAACAGTGCAGGATATTCAGCTACAACCCATTGAGGGCGTTATGGCTGATTTTCACTCCGACGTTCAAGCAATTAATCCCGGAGCAACAGTTAATTTTTACGATGATTCCTACGGCGATATTACTTCGTGGCAATGGTCGTTCCCGGGTGGAGAACCTTCATCGGCTTCCGTGCAAAACCCTCAAAATATTAAATATAACGAAGTTGGAAGTTATCCGGTTACTTTGATTGTTTCCGATAATGAAGGACACTCGGACACTATTACAAAAGAAAATTACATAACCGTTTCCAATACATACATTATGGATAATGCAACCGTGGAAATATGGTCGGGATTGTTTTATGATTCCGGTGGAGAAAACGGTAATTACAGTGATGACGAAGATTATACAATGACATTTATACCGTCTGAACCCGGCGGAAAACTAAAAGTACAGTTTTTAATGTTTGATGTTGAAGAAAACAGTGATTGCTCTTGGGATTACCTTGAAATTTACGACGGTACTTCAACAAGTGCAAATATGTTCGGACATTTCTGCGGTACCGGCAATCCCGGACCTTTTACCGCAACAAATGAAGAAGGTGCTTTGACTTTTGTTTTCCATTCGGATTACATGGTAAATAAAGCGGGATGGAAAGCTCAATTATCTACCGAAGGAACCGGTGTGGGAATAAATGAAAACAATAAGGAAAGTATTAAAATATTTCCCAATCCGGTAAATAATGTTTTGTATATCAAATCAACATCCATCATCAAAAATGTAAAAATTGTTGACGTTACCGGAAAGCAGATAAACTCATACAGTTTTGAAAACGGAAACAATAATGTTTCCATTGATATTTCCGGCTTACAAAACGGTGTTTATTTTATAAAAATCACCGGAAAAAATAATAATATTACTGTAAATAAGATAATTAAAGATTAGTTATAAACCGGATTTAAAAAAAACGGGATACGAAAAATATCCCGTTTTTTTTTATTAATTTTCTAACATATAGATTATCTGAAAACTCGTAATACCAATCGTAATTTTGTTCATCCGGGAGATAAATCCGCGTTAATTTTTATCACGGGTAATTTATGCCTTTTGATATAACCGTTTATTATCTGTCTTACTTCCCTGTTATCTTTCATAGGTTTTATGGAGTCGTTTATAAGTTCGTAAGATGTAGTATCCTTGTCAATAAACCCGAAACCAACATAACGTCCGTTTAAAATCTTTACAACAGATTTTTCATTTTCGTTTCTTCCTTTGTCCATTATAAAAAAGCTGCTGTTACCGAAATGGTAATTATCAAGAGCCGAACGCACTCTTTCATTATAAACCTCCGGTGATTCCTCGTTAATACAAGCGCCGTTGCACTGCCCTATTTGATAATGAAAACATGCACCTTTTGAATTGTATAAACCGTTGAGTTTTTGACAAAGGTGATATTTTTCGGTAATATTGAACAAATGCTCTTTCCCTTCATGTAACGACGAGTAAGTATAAATGGGATTCAGTTCGTCTAAAATCTTCATTAGTTTAAGGTTCAGATATCCGTTATCGTCGTAAAAAGAATATAACCCGTAATTAAAATAAGATCTTCGCTGCGCCCTGTTAAACAAGGGTTGGTGTTTTTTTATTTCTTCCGATTCCAATAATAAAGCCACAAGCTCGCTACCTGTTAAAATATAATCAACTCTTGAAACGGAATTTTTCATTTCCAAAGCACGTTTGGTGCTGTTATTATTCAAATGAGACAGAACCCTGCTGCGAATATTATTTGACTTACCTATGTAAATAAGATTATCATCACTGTCGTAAAAATAATAAACACCTGTTTCATCAGGCAAATTTTCCACAATAGAGCTGTTAAACTTATCCTTTTTCCCTGTCGGGATATCCATATCCTTTTTTATTGACAACAACATTGAAAACAGTTCCGCCGTTGCCATGGCATCTGCCAAAGCCCTGTGACGAGCGCTATTCGAGATTCCCAAACTTTCGCATAATTTACCCAAGCTGTAAGACTTTTTACCGGGAATATACAAGCGGCTCAGTTTAACGGTGTCTAATGTTTCGCGGTTAAAGTCATATCCCAAACTTTTAAACTCGCTTTTAAGAAAAGCATAATCAAACCTAACATTATGACCTACAATTATCCTGTTTTCGGTAAGTTCCACTATCCGTTTTGCCACCTCGTAAAATTTGGGCTTACCTTTAACCATAAAGTTGGTTATTCCGGTCATCCGTGTTATACGGTACGGTATCTTCTTTTCCGGATCCAATAGTGTGGAAAATGTTCCTGTTACTTTTTTACCGTCGTAAAGCACAATGGCTATTTCCGTAATCTTTTCGTTGGCAGCGCTTAACCCGGTAGTTTCCACATCTATAATTGCATACATAAACCTTCTTTTTATAGATCAAGTTTAAGCTGAATTGCCTTAACCTGTTTTTTCAACTCGTCAAGTTCTTTTTCAAGATCCTTCTCTTTCATTTTGTTTTTTTCCGGAATTTCGGGACTTATATAATTAACGAATTTCCAAACCTCTCTTATATCGGACACCTTCACTTCAAAAGGTTCGTAAATGGGATTTAACGAGTGTAAAACCAACTTTCCTTCCTGCTCTATCTTGTTTTCAACTATTTTAAAAACAATTCCGTCATCGCGGGTGAGTATTATGTAAGCATCGCGGTCACGTATCGTTGTCCAGTCCTGAACAAACTCTCCTGTTACATAAGCTCCATCGGGGATTGGAAGCATCGAGTCGCCGCTTATCTGAAAAGTCCTGTACTTTTTCTGCCGTGAAAGAAAAGGCAACCTGAAAGTCGGTAATATTCTTATATAATCGGGGTCGGCAAATCCGGTGGTATATCCCGCTTTAGCCTTTTCATTTACAAGCTCTATGTTTTCTTCATTATCGTCACCCACCGTAGTTGCCAACACTCTTAAATTTCCTCCTTTAATGTAAATGTCATAACCGCGCTCCAATTGCGAAAGCTGGCTTTCACTTAGCGTGGAAAGGTCGATTTTTATCAAAGTGTCTATGGCAATGCCGTAATATTCCGAAAATTTTGTCAAAGCCTCTATACCGGGCTGCGATACACCGTTTTCATAACCGCTTAAAGTGGAACGTTTCATGTTTAAGGCAAAAGCTACTTCGTCTTGTGTACGTTTACGCCTTTTTCGTAAAAATTTGATGTTTTTGTTGAAATACATCTTTCTTATTTTTTGTTTAAAACGATAAATGATTATATTGTAATCAGATTATTGATTAAATACTAATCAAAGGTAATAATTTTTTTCATTTGTCAAGATAACAATCAAAAAAATTAATTATTGGAGGTTATGGATTCGAAAACAATTGTTCATCTTGATCTTGACACGTTTTTCGTGTCGGTGGAACGGCTGCAAAACGGCAAACTGAAAGGCAAGCCGGTAATAATAGGCGGCATGTCTGACAGGAGTGTTGTGGCAAGCTGCAGCTACGAAGCCCGTAAATTCGGCGTACACTCGGCAATGCCTATGCACATGGCCCGCCGGCTGTGCGGCAATGCCGTATTTATAAAAGGTGATATGGACAGATATACCCGGTATTCAAGATTAGTTACGGAAATTATAGCCGACAAAGCTCCGGTATTCGAAAAAACTTCCATTGACGAACATTTTATCGACATAACGGGCATGGACAGATTTTTCGGGAGTTTTAAGTGGGCTCACGAATTACGGGAAACAATAATAAAAGAAACGGGATTACCCATTTCGTTCGGACTTTCCACAAATAAAACGGTATCGAAAATAGCCACCGGTGAAGCCAAACCCAACGGAGAGTTACACGTACCTCCTCCCGATGTTAAGCCGTTTTTGTTCCCGCTCTCAATAAAAAAAATACCCATGATAGGCAACAAAACATACCGTTTATTGCGTTCAATGGGAATATCTACCATAAAAACATTAAGTATGATACCGCCGGTGATGATGGAAAAAGCTCTCGGGAAAAACGGTATTTTAATATGGAAAAAAGCCAACGGAATAGATCCGTCGCCGGTAACTCCGTATCATGAAAAAAAATCAATAGGAACCGAAACCACCTTTGACAAAGACACCATAAATATCAAGATGCTTAAAGACACCTTAACGGGTATGGTGGAGAAAACGGCATTCGAACTTAGAGCCAAAAATAAACTTACCGGAAAAATAACCGTTAAAATACGGTATTCCAATTACGACACCCACACCATTCAGAAACAGATAACTTACACGTCTTTCGACCATATACTTATAAAAAACGCCATTGAATTATTCGAACGGCTTTACAACAGGCGCATGCTCATCAGACTTATAGGTGTAAGGTTCGGCGACCTGGTAAGCGGACACCAGCAGCTTGACCTTTTTGAAGATGCCCCAGAAATGATAAACCTTTACCGGGCAATGGACGACATCAGGAAAAAATTCGGTAACACAGCCGTAATGCGTGCAAACGGCTATTTTCCGCACTTTTCTGATATATAATTATTTATATCGTAAATCAAGTTGTCCACCGGTACGTTAATGGTTTTTGCAGCTTTATCAAAACTAACAAAACGACATACCGTTAAATATAATAACCGATTTTCAACACGTTTGAATTTAGGTGATACGGATATCAAATAATCCTTTAATCCCGGATATTTATCAAGTGTTTCTTTAATTTTATCTTTTGCCGAAACAAAAATGTTTTTCTCCGGAACGGCTGTTTCAACAAGTCCGGTATCTTCATATGCAGGAGCAAACACCTTTATTTTCTTACCCTCACTTTTAACTTCTTCGATGGCAAAAACGGGGCACAACTCCATAGCATCACGTGCCAGCTTTTCTTCCTCTTCATTTCCGGGCTGCTTCGCCACAAAAGCCTTTCCCTTTCCGTTCATTTTGAAATTGCCGGGTGCAATATCTACACAAGCCCTGCAACCTATACAATCTTTGTTTATTTTAAAACCTTTATCTCTCATACTTAAATTATTGTCTATGTAATTTCCACCAAACTATAAAACCGGATATCAAAATAAAAAGCAATGAAAGACCTACCAACGGCACTATCAAAACATAAAACAGCCCCAATAACGGTTGAAATATTCTTCCGGTATGTGTTTCCAGGGCAACACTCCACAAGCTTATCCCGAAAGCTTTTTTTATGTTTTGAGGAACTCCGGGAAAGTTAATTCCCGTTTTGTCGATATTCAATGCTCCTTTATCGTAATCGAAAACTATATTTTGATTTTTGTAATCCGTAGTATATCCGGTAACAAGATAATCTCCTATGGGCGGACCCGCAACTTTTTTCTTTTTATACGGTTCCTTTTTGATAAAATCAAAAACATAACCGGTTTCCGGGTTCCATTCGAAAAGTCCTTCGAACGAGCCCACAAGGTATTTTGACTCTCCCGTTTTTTTGAAAACGTTTACCCCCATTACAGATACAGGCGGTTGATTTTCAAACTTCTTAATATCGCTTTTGAAATTATCATCCGAATAGTAAATACCGTAAAACGTAGCCAATAAAAACCTGTTTTTTTCTTTATCGTATATAATTCTTCGCAGTTGGTCGAACCACGGGTTGGGTTGAGCCAACTCCGTTCCGGGAATTTTACCTACACGTGCATCGGCTATTGCGACAAGTAAAGGAGGCCTTAAAAACATACCTGTCGTTGTTGTTATTAACAAAAATATAAGTGTGATCCACCCTGTTTTATTATGCCACCTTAAATTCCATAAATTAATTTTCTTGAGCTTTTTAAAATCTTTTTTCTTTTTAAAACGGTTCTGAATCCTGTACTTATTAATAAAAACTATCAAACCGGTAATTGTAAGAAATATGAATATTATTCCGACGAAGTCAACAATAATTTTACCGCTTATACCGTAAATCTCACCGCTGTGAATAACCCATAAAGTTTTGAAAAGACCTATCTTGCCGTCATAACCCTCGGGTGGAGGTAATGTGCGGGAGGTAAATTTACCCTCTTTATATACCAGCAGGTGCGACCGCGTTAACATATACAAACTATCACCCAAGTCAAGTAAATCGACAACCCGTTGCTCTTTGACAGGTATTACAACTTTTGACCATTTATTGCTTTTAACATCGTATTTATAAAGTCCGAAAAGTGTTCCCGCCCACAATCCGTATTTTGAACTGTTTTTTACAACACAAACTTTTCTGTTATCAATTCCCCCGGGTATCCCAAAATTAAAGTCCTTATATTTAACAAAATTTGAATCCGTAAGCCAAATGCCGATATTACCGTAAATCAAAATACTGTCCGGCGACAATTTTTCCGTAGCTTTAACAGCTGCATTATTCCAGTGATAAACATGATACTCCTTAGGCATTACGGACCTGTCGATATCAACAGACGACAGCAATTCCCTGTGATTCAATATTATACCCGAAACAGCATATAACACTATGAATACCGTTAATACTATTGCAACCCATTTATGATATTTCTTCAAAAACTCCAATTTACTTATCTTTCATTAGAATCAGTCGGCAAAATTAAAAATATTGTGGTATTTAAGTGCTTAAATTCCTATGTTAATTTTTATTAATTTTTCGAAAAGCATATCAGTTATTTTTTTCAACTATTTTTTAAATAGGTCAACATAATCCGATAATGATTTTATATTTGTTTGAACAAAAAAAATTTCACAAAAAACCATTAAATCATGAAACGGATTTTATTCATTTTAATTTTATTCTTCCCGTCGATTTTATTACAAGCAAGAACAATTTCACTTTTTTCACCCGATAAAAAAGTAGAGGTAAAGGTGAATATCGGTATTAAATTGAGTTATGAAGTTTATTATGACGGTAAAAAAGTCATTGACAAATCAAATATATCATTAACGGTTGACAACACTATTTTGGGAAACAATCCCAAATTGCGCAAAAGGAAAACAAAACATATATCCGAAATTTTAAAACCGGTTGTAAAGCAAAAGTCAAGTGAGATAAAAAACGATTATAATTTACTGGATCTTACGTTTAAAAAATTCGAACTTCAGTTTGTTGCGTACAATGATGCCGTAGCCTGGCGTTTCGTTACTCACTACCCCGGAGAAATACATGTCAACGATGAAGTTGCGGAATTTAATTTTCCGGAAGACTCGAAAGTTTGGTTTCCTGAGGAAAATAGTTTGATGACTCACCAGGAAAGGACATATTTACAACTAAATGCCTTTGAGATTGAAAAAGGCAGGTTTTGCAGTGTTCCGGTACTATTCGATGAAAAAGGTTTAAAAATAATTATTACCGAATCGGGATTGAAAGATTATGCCGGATTGTACATAGAATCGGAAGGAAAAGGTAAATTCAAAGGCAAATTTGCAAATTATGCACTCGAAACACAGCCTGTAGATTTGAGTATTCGCGGTGGAGACAGAAATATTCCCGTAAGGAAAACAGCGGATTTTATTGCAAAAAGTGAAGGCGACAGGGTTTTCCCGTGGAGGATAATAGCTTTTGCTGAAAAAGACGCTGATCTGATTACCAACCAAATTGTTTATAAACTTGCACCCAAACAAGCCGATATGGATTTCAGCTGGGTAAAACCCGGAAAGGTTGCTTGGGACTGGTGGAATGCTCTTAACATTTACGGCGTTGATTTCAGAGCAGGTGTAAATACTAACACATACAAGTATTACATTGACTTTGCTTCAAAATACGGATTACAATATATTATCCTTGATGAAGGATGGTACGTTCTGGGCGACCTTTTAAACGTTGTTCCTGACATTGATATTGAAGAACTTGTAAAATACGGAAAACAAAAAAATGTTGACATTATTCTTTGGGTTGTATGGAAAACTTTGGAAGATCAGTGGGCTGACGTTTTTAATCAATTTGAAAAGTGGGGAGTTAAAGGGATAAAAGTTGACTTTATGCAGCGCGACGACCAATGGATGGTTGATTATTATTGGAGAGTTGCAAAGGAAGCTGCCAAGCATAAACTTTTGGTGGACTTTCACGGAAGTTACAAACCTTCGGGATTACGCAGGGCATATCCCAATGTGATAACACGCGAAGGTGTTAAAGGTCTGGAAAACAACAAATGGAGCAAATCGGTTACTCCGCGTCATGATGTTACCATTCCATTTATAAGAATGTTTGCGGGTCCTATGGATTACACACCGGGAGCAATGGTTAATGCCAACAAAATTAACTTCAGGGCGATATATAACCGACCTATGAGTCAGGGAACAAGATGCCATCAATTGGCTATGTATGTTGTTTACGAAAGTCCTTTGCAGATGTTAGCCGACTCTCCCACTCATTATTACGAACAACCCGACGCAATGGATTTTCTTTCCAAAGTGCCTACGGTTTGGGACGAAACAAAAGTATTGTATGCCAAAGTTGGAGAATATGTTGTTATCGCCAGAAGAAACGGAAACACTTGGTATATTGGCGGTATGACAAACTGGAAACAACGCGATTTTGAAATCGATTTATCATTTATCAATGACGGTCAACATACTCTAAAATTGTGGAAAGACGGTATTAACGCCGACAGATATGCCGAAGATTTTGTAAAAACCGCAAAAAGCATTTCAAAAGGTGATAAGATTAAAGTCCATTTAGCTCCGGGTGGAGGGTTTGCTGCAATAGTGGAATAAACTTTTGGAAAAATATTTTTCGGATTATATCGCTTTTATTGATGCCGTTCGAGTGTGATAAGGCAGTCATGGCGAGAGAGAAGAAAAAATTTTTCAACAATCGGTAAGTGACGTTTTTCAAGTATTTTGTGCAGGTGTCACTATGAGCTTGTCGAATAGTGGCAGGGGAAGCCTCCGCACGCACGGTTCGACAAGCCTACCATTCGGCAGGCAAGCTAAACTCAGCATAACAATTATAACGCTTTGATATTGTGCACCATGCTAATGACGTCATTGATAGAGGTAAGATAATTTTTTTCCCTATCAAAATGTAATACGTTACTGTTGCCTTGCTTCCTTAAAACTCAAACGGGATTTCAATTGATTTCTCAAACCTTTTAGGAACACCTTTTTTGGGTGGTTTAGGTTTCTTGATATTTCCTTTTTTGGAGATTGTCGTTGCAAAACCGCCTAAAAGGGTTTTTCCGTCCAACCCGGTGGTTATATCCAATTTTCCGTTTTGATTGTAAACAAAAGTTTGTTTTGGCGTCACTGTCACTACATAATCATTTCCGGTGGCATCAAATTCAGCCAATCTTGTGTAAAATTTAAGCGGTGAATCTCCAAAAAACGTACCTGACAAAAGAACTAATGTTTGTTCATCTTTTACCTTAGCCGACGAAGAACTATCGGCTTCTAACATCAACAAAGTATCATTTGAAGAAAACAAAACGGCAAAATTTCCTTGACCAAAAGTAATTAGAGGTTTAGAGGTAACAACCACCTCGGGAATTTGTGTGAATCCGGATATTGCTTTATCGTCAAGTACCAGTTGTGCCTTATCGAAATCGGAACGGGGAAATACACAAATCCTTTTATGTTTGTTTAATAATCCGTATTCCGATGCCAATTCATCGGGATCGGTATTGCCGGAAAACGATTTTGATCCGAATGTAATATGCTTGGTAAGTAGCCATCTATTAAAAGTATAAGCCGGTCCCGTTCCGCGAGAAAGCTTATCAAACATTGTGATATTAAATAAAAAGTCGGAATAAACCGCTGCCGGATTACTTTCACATTCGGCCCCGTAATAATTAACCAAAAATGCTGTTTGAGGCCCCGAAACCAACCATGACGGATATTTTTTTTGCACTTCTTTAAAACTTTCGAAATCGGTAAATTTTTCAATATATCCTTTTTGATAATAGATTGATTTATCGGCAAAATCCGGAACGTTTTCTTTTAAAAAGGAAAACATCAAATAGGCAAAAAAATCGGCTCCGGCTTCGTTGAACGAAATATACTCGGATTTGTTAAAAAAATCATTATCACCTTCTTCGATTTGTTTTTTATAAAGATTATTATCGCCGGAACAGTTATCCGCCAAAAAATTAAAAAACCTATGGTCGGAAAGCGTTACTACCTGATGTATAAAATGTCCCATAACATGAAATAAAACGGTGTAAGCAGGATTATCGGGGTTATCAAACGGTTTTCCCCAAAAATCATTTTTATTTCCTGGAATATTAATAGTAGGATTTTTTAGCATATTATCCGAAAATCCGGGTACCGGTGATTTTGAATAATTATAATCAAATCTAAGCTGATCAAGCGTCGTAAAAAGAAGAGTTTTAATTTCAGGATTTAAAGACAAATCTTCTGCAAATTTTTCAAAATATTTTTTAACTCTTAATTCATGTTCTTCCGGTGTAAGCATGTCAAAAAATCCATGATGTCCGATAGTTACTTTGCTGCCTGCTTTCAAGCTCGTCAGAGTACTGTCAGGTAATTCATACTTCAACGGAACAGAACAATCTTTGGGCCATTCAATATATAAACCCATTTCCGAAGGATTATATTTTTTGCCCGTATGTTTGGCATAATTATAATTTTTTTCCAATGCCTTATTATAAAGGGTGGTATTAAAAAGTATATAAAAATTACCGTTATCATCATTTTGTTTGGCAATCTCAAAACATAATGGAAAAATATCGGGTGGATTTGCCTCGACACGCGGTTTAAAATCGGGACCTGTTGTTGTTCCTGTAATCAAGGTCATCCCTACCGGTACCGGAACGGTTTTTTCGGTTACTACCGTTAAACTGTCGCCAACAGCAATTTTTATCGTAAAATTTATTTGTAATGGGATATCGGCTAAAGACGAGTACAAACTTTCATCGGGTTTATCAATAATAGTGGTAAATGAAGCGGTACCCGTAGAATCAATATTCGATTGAGAATTTATAATTTTTATAAAACGTGCTTGTAAAGGATTTTCAACTTCAATTGTTGCACTAAGCAGAGTATCCGGAATATTCTCGATATGCAAAACTATATCGGTAAAACTTTCAACGGGCAAATATCCTTTAGAAGCCGAAAGTTTAATTTCCCCGAAATCAAAAAACCCGGCCGTTGAATCCGATAAACTGTTCTTAGTGCTGTCAATGTAAATATTGACACTATCGCTTTTATTAAAAGTTCCGGGATTTTGTTTATCTGTATTTTGAGCCGGTAATATGAAAGGTAAAGCAAAAACACATCCAATTAACAATTGTTTTATAAGTAATTTATTCATAGCGAATTAGTTAAACGGTTAGTTATACAAATTTAACCAATTTTGCGATAAAATAAAATTAAACAATTGCTTTTTTTGAAAAACATTTGACTTGTGGCAATATTTTAAAGTCAAGTTAAAAATTATAAAAACGGTAATGCTTTTTTATTGTAATTATAAAGACATTTTTAAAAACATGAATTAAGAGTATATTTCAGAAAAACTTGTTTTATTTAGTGAAAAAATATTTGCACCTGCATTGTGGTTTTATTTCTGATTTTACCCGAATATTCATTAAACCCCGTTTCCACTTTCACCATAAGCTTGTATGATTTTATAAAATAATTGTAACCGATGTAGTACCAAGGTTTAAAAGTTGTGTTAAAAGCATCCGTTTCGTAATAA
>WFZS01000030.1 GCA_015489465.1 Bacteroidales bacterium
CTTAAATCGTTAATCGATATTCGATATTCGGCGTTCGATATTCAATTCGGCGTTCGGCGTTGTTCAGCGTTGTTCAATATTGTTCAAAGTAGTTTAAAAGTTAACAGTTAATCGTTAAAAGTTTTGCGGGCGCGCGGGGTGTCACGCTGAGGCTCTCGAACGTGTGACAGGGTAAGGAAATTGCCTCCCCACACACGCTTCGATACGATGCTCCCTTGGGGTCGTATCACTCAGCGTAACAAGCCGGGGCAGAAAGTCAAAGGTCTGAAGGTTTGAAAGTCTGAAGGTCTGAACGTCACAACGTTACCTTGTCACAATATCTCAACTTTACCATTTTCACTTAATCTTAAATCGTTAATCGATATTCGATATTCGGCGTTCGATATTCAATTCAGAGTTCAGAGTTGTAAAAAGTTAACCGTTAATAGTTTTGCCAGCGCGCAGGGCTTTAGCTTTGTTCAAAGTTGTTTAAAATGGTTCCGTCAAACATCCTGTATTTGTCTTTTATTATGTACTTTCCGTTTTTTACATGCCCCGAATCTGCAATATCACAATCTGAAATCGTAAAAACTTCCTCTATCATCCAGTTTGCCCGTCTTACAACCTCTTCCGAAAGCTCTTTTGTCCGTTGAAAAGATGCTGCCGGCTTTCCCGATACCGATTGTTCCGCGAGCATATATATGGATTGCATAATTTCCATGGCTTCATAACCGCTGATAACAACGCTTTTCCGGTACAAAAGAGGTATTTGAGTGTATTTTTCTATACCGGTGTTGAGTCCGGTTTTTAGAGGAACAAGAAAAGCTGAATTTTCATCTTTTTCTGAAATGGCGGTAATTACAGCCGGTGTGTTGTAGTGGTTTTGATATACAAAGAAATTCCTGAACCCTACTGTTTTGGCTTTTGCCAATCCGGCTGCTGTTATAAGCAGTTCGTCTTCGTAACCGTCTATCAAATAGAGAACTTTATTTCTCCTTTTTCGTGATGCAACAACCATAGCTCCCAAAATGTCGTCAACAATTCTAACGTCTGCGGAACCTTTGTCAATTAATTCTTGCAAGGTTATGTTATTGCCGCCTTTAACATCTAACCACTCCTTTTTTACGGTCAAAATGGATTTTTCGTTTTGGAGAAATTGAAAAATTTTGTCGATAATTTTTTGTTCTTCTTTACCTTTAATAATTGAAGGTGCGGCTTTTATCTTAATGTTGTCCGGCAATAATTTTTCAAGTTCAAATTCTTTTACGGTTTTGAAAATTTCTTTACCGAAAACGAATATATCCGATTTTTGTTTCGGCAGGTCGTTTATCAGTTCCGCAAAATGGTTTACAATATCTTGATTTACATAACCTTTCATCATTATTGATTTTTTTACCGGAAAATTATTTGGGAGCTTTTCGTAACAGGTAAATTCCTATTCCCGCATATATTATATTAGGTATCCATGCACCAATGGAAGGAGGTAGATTCCCTTGTGTTGAAAATACCGTTGACATCTGCATGAAAAGGATGTATGAGAATGCCAATCCAAGACCTGCACCCAGATGCATACCTATTCCTCCCCGGACTTTTCTGGCAGATAATGCCACGCCTATGAATGTCAATATGATTATTGCTACCGGTCCTGCAATTCTTTTATATTTTTCAATCTCATATTTTTTGTACGACAGCGATCCCTTTTCTTTTTCCTTTTTTATGTATTCATTCAGCTCCCAAAAGTTCATCTCCTCGTAATTCTCTTTTACTTCGTACAAATCTTCCGGTTTCAGTTTTAAAACTGTATCCATTTCCTTCCCTTTAGTCAAAACCATTCTGTTTGTTGCGGTGTCGAGTTTGCGAGAGAACCAATTTTTTATCTTCCACTTTTTGTTTTCTTTATCCCACATAATTTTATCGCCCATCAGTTTGTAAACCAGCTTTTTATTTTTAAATTTTTCCAGTGAAAATTTTCTTCCGGATTTACTTTTGCTGTAAAAATGTTGAACATAAACAAACACTCCCGGCTCTATTTGAACGTGTATATTACGGGTGTTATCTTTTGTTAGCTTTTTCATGTATGTGTCTTTAAAGATCAGACGTACATGATTGGTACGGGGGATGAGAAAGTTACCCAGATAAAAGGAAAAAACGGCAAGAAGAACGGAAGAAATAAGATATGGTCTTAAAAATCTCCAAAAACTGATGCCGCTGCTTAAAATAGCTATTATTTCGGTATTGTAAGCCATTTTAGAAGTGAAAAATATTACCGAAATAAAAGTGAAAAGATAAATAAACAGGTTTATAAAATAAGGTATGAAGTTTAGATAGTAATCGAATATTATGGCATGTAAAGGGGCTTGATTTTTGATAAATTTATCGAGGTTTTCCGAAATGTCGAAAATTATGACAATAACGATAAGTAGCGTTATGGCATAGAAAAATGTGCCCAGGAATTTTTTTATGATATAAATATCGAGTATTTTCATCTTTCGTTATTGCCGCAAGTCAGCATTTTGAGAATGCAATTTAAGAATAAATTAAGATATCCTCCCGGTTACATTTTTTATCATTGTCTCTTTCCAGGCGGTAAAATCACCTTCAATAATGTGTTTTCGAGCTTCTTTAACAAGCCAAAGATAAAAAGCAAGGTTATGTTGACTGGCAATCATCGGCCCAAGCATCTCTTTAGCTACAAAAAGGTGACGCAAATAAGCTTTTGAGTAATATTTATCGACAAATGAAGTGCCTTCCTCATCTATGGGGCTGAAATCTTCCTGCCAACGTTTATTTTTTATGTTGATAATACCGTTTTTAGTAAAAAGCATTCCGTTTCTACCGTTCCGGGTTGGCATTACGCAGTCAAACATATCGATCCCCAAAGCTATTCCTTCAAGGATATTTTCCGGAGTTCCAACCCCCATTAGATATCTGGGTTTATCTTTGGGTAGGATGCCGCATACAAGCTCTGTCATTTCATACATTATCTCGTGGGGTTCACCTACTGAAAGACCTCCAATGGCATTACCGTCGGCATTGTAAGATGCTATAACTTCGGCTGATTTTTTGCGAAGATCTTTGTATGTGCTGCCTTGGACAATGGGAAATAAACTTTGCCCGTAACCGTATAGTGGTTCTGTTTCTTTAAAGCGTGTCATACACCTGTCGAGCCATTTGTGGGTTATCTCCATAGAGTTTTTGGCGTAATCGTAATCGCAAGGATATGGGGTGCATTCATCAAAAGCCATCATTATGTCTGCTCCAATAACGCGTTGAGTGTCCATTACGTTTTCAGGAGTAAAATGGTGTTTGGAACCATCGATGTGCGAGTGGAAAAGCACTCCGCTTTCATCAAGTTTGCGCCTGTCGGTTAGAGAATAAACCTGGTATCCACCGCTGTCGGTTAAAATGGGTTTGTCCCAGGTATTGAATTTATGTAACCCGCCGGCTTTTTTTATAATGTCAAGTCCCGGACGCAGATAAAGATGGTATGTGTTTCCTAAAATTATTTGAGCTTTTATATCGTCTTTAAGTTCCTTAAAATGGAGGCCTTTAACCGAGCCGACTGTGCCTACCGGCATGAAAATAGGAGTTTCTATTTTTCCGTGGTCGGTTGTTATCAATCCTGCCCTTGCAGAGCTTTTATTATCTGTTTTTAATAAGTCGAAATTCATGGTTAATAAAAATTTCGGCAAAGATACTTCAATTAATACAAGTTGGATATTTTTGTTGTTTTAAAACATATTTGCAAAATGAATTTTGAGAATTTAGGGTTGGTAGAGCTTATTTTATTGGGTTTGTTTGCTTTAACGGTTATAATCCAGTTAGGGTTTTATTGGGTTTTATTCTCGAAATTGGCTTTTTTTAAAAACAAAAAGCAAAAAAAGGATGAAAACGGATTACCTCCCGTGTCGGTTGTTATTGCTGCGAGAAACGAATATTACAATTTAAAGGATAATTTACCATATATTTTAGAGCAAGAATATACTGATTTTGAAGTGGTTGTTGTTAATCACGCTTCAAGCGACGACACATCTTATCTTTTGAGGGAGTTGTCTGTAAAGTATAACAATCTGAAAGCCGTTGAATTAAGTCAGGATTTAAACTTTTTTAAGGGTAAAAAATTTCCGCTTTCAATAGGAATACGCGAAGCTAAAAACGATGTTTTGTTATTAACTGATGCCGATTGCAGACCTGCATCAAAGAATTGGATAAAGGAAATGGCATCGAATTATGATTCTTTAACAACGGAAGTTGTGCTTGGTTACGGACCTTTTGAGAAAGAAAAAGGTTTTGTTAATCTTTTGTCCAGATATGATAATTTCACCGTTGCTTTACAATATCTTTCCATGGCGTTGGCGGGAAAGCCTTACATGGGTGTCGGGAGAAACTTGTCATACCGTAAAGAATTGTTTTACAGAAGTAAAGGGTTTATAAGTCATTATAATATACCTTCGGGTGATGATGATCTTTTTATAAGTACGGTTGCCGATAAAGGGAACACCAAAGTTGAATTGTCGGATTCGAGCTTTGTCTATTCAAAGGCGAAAAATTCTTTTTCAGAGTGGTTCAGACAGAAAAAAAGACATCTCACAACATCGTCCAAATACAAGCCTTCCGTTAAATTTTTGTTAGGTTTGTTCTCGTTTACACAATTGTTGTTTTTTGCATTGTTCATATCTTTGATTGTGTTAAAAGTTGAACCGTTATTGGTGACGGGACTTTTTGCTTTAAGGTTTATAACTGCTGTAATTATTAATAAGAAAGTTTCGATTTTGTTTAAAGAGAATAAACTTTGTGCCTTTACAATTATTTGGGAACCGTTTCATCTTTTACTTTTGATAACGGTTGCCATTGCTTCCAAGTTTACTAAAAACAAAACCTGGTAATTAAAACCGTTTTTTTGAATGCTAAGATTTATAATATATTTTTTATTTGTTTCCTATCTGTTTCCTGCCGATATCGTTGCACAGAAAAACGTTTTTTCCGGTAATGATACCGTAAAAGCTAAAAACAATGGTTTTACTTGCCGTTTGGTGAAAAAAAGCGTGGTTCCGGTCTCATTAATTGCCGTTGGTGCTATAATGTCAGGTAAAGAATGCGAATTGAATTTCCAAAATAACATTCGTGATAAAGTCGGGCACGACTTTGAAACAAATGTCGATGATTATCTAAAATATGCTCCTGTTGTAGAATTATATGGTGCCGATATTTTAGGGGTAAAAGCAAAAAACCATTGGTTTGATCAGACAAAATATTTGTTGATATCAAATGTTGTTTCGGCGGCAATTACTCACGGTTTAAAAAGAGTTATAAATAAAAAGCGCCCTGACGGTATGCAATATTCAATGCCATCGGGTCATACTACATTTGCATTTACCAATGCTACGGTTTTGTATAATGAGTTTAAAGAAAATGCACCTGTTCTGGCATATAGCGGTTTTGTCTTTTCAACTTCCGTGGGTGCTTTACGGGTTCTAAACAACAAACATTGGGTTTCCGATGTTCTTGTGGGAGCCGGGATAGGAATCTTTGTTTCGGAGATGGTTTATTTAGTAGAGCCTTTCAAGAGGTTCAACCCTTTTAAGAAAACCAAAGGAATAACTTTAGTTCCTCAAGTAAGTGAAGCGGGGTACTCCTTGTATTTTGCTTATCATTTTTGATAAAGTTCCCTGTCCTCAATAGCCTTTACCGCTCTTTTAAAAGTGGTATCCGTAGGCAGGTAAATGGGATAAAATCCTTTTTCGTCCAATATATTCCTTCCGACATAAGCTTTAAATAAAGTTTTGATTTTATCTTTAGACACTTTGATTTTATCCGGAGTACTTTTTATTCCTTTTTCTTGTGCAAACTTTACCAGGGAATCGTAAACGGCATCCGTCATATTAAAGTTCTTATTAAAACTGTCAAAATCTTTGAACTTATTTAATTTTTTACGGTTTTTGTCGGTGTAATCAAAAGCAAATTGATAAATAAGACCTTTGTTAGCCAAGATATTGTAAAAAGTGTGAACCGAATCCGTTGGTAAAGGAACATAAATATCCGGCATTATACCTCCTCCTCCGTAAACGATTTTGCCTTTGGGAGTAGTGTATTTCAGCGAGTCGGGGAAATGTATGCTATCCGGACTTTCAACTTCTCCGTCAAGAAATCTTTCGTACGCTTCTTTGTAATAATCGTCGAAATCGTTCTTTTTATACGGTTTTTGGATGCAACGTCC
This sequence comes from Bacteroidales bacterium, assembly GCA_015489465.1. Classification (GTDB taxonomy): domain Bacteria; phylum Bacteroidota; class Bacteroidia; order Bacteroidales; family F082; genus B16-G9. Next base: position 6,197 of record WFZS01000030.1, read on the forward strand.
TGTAGGAGTGTAGTATCTGGCTACCGTTAACCGTAAAGCGGAACCGTCGGGTAAAGGAATTTGTTCCTGAACAAGACCTTTTCCGAAAGAACGGCGTCCTACCACTAATCCCCTGTCGTTGTCTTGTACGGCACCCGTTACGATTTCGCTAGCCGAAGCAGAGCCTTCATCAATTAAAATGACAAGGGTTTTCTTTTCCCAAATTCCTTTGGATGTGGCAAAAGCATATTTACGGGGTCTTGCCTTACCTTGTGTGTAAACTATTAGTTTATCGGCAGGTAAAAAGTCGTCGGCAACGGAAATAGCGGATTTAAGAAAACCACCGGGATTCCCGCGAAGGTCCAGTATTAGCGCTGTCATTCCCTGCTTTTTGAGTTTTTCAACGCCTTTTTCAAACTCTTCACCGGTTGTTGCCGAAAATTTATTGAGTTTTATATATCCAATGCTGTCGTTAACCATAAACGCAACATCCATGCTGTACATAGGTATAACATCGCGTGTTATAGTGAAATCCAAAAGGTTCGGGACACCTCTTCTGTAAACCGTTACCTTAACTTTTGTTCCCTTTTTTCCTTTAAGTAGTTTTATGGCTTTGTTATTGGTGATCCCGTTACCGGCTATCACCGAATCGTTAACTTTTACAATCCTGTCGCCACCCATAAGCCCAACTTTCTCCGAAGGTCCTCCCGGGATAGTATTAATAACCATTATGGTGTCGTTTTCAATCCTGAAAGTTATTCCTATACCTTCAAAACTACCCATTAGCGGATCGTTTATTTCGTGAAATTCATCTGCGGTAATGTATGACGAATGCGGGTCAAGGTCCTTCAACATACCTGTTATGGCATATTTTTTAAGTTCTTTGCTGCTTACCGAATCAACATAATTTTTGGTAATATAATCAATGATATTGTCAATACCTGAAGATTTACCCGACATATAGGGTGAGATGACAATACGGTTATCACGAACTTTGTAAATGTACGAACCGGCTATCATACCGGTTACAAAAACTATAGCTATTATAATTGGTAAAAATCTGAATTTTTTCATATTCGGGAAAATTTCAGCAAATGTAACCAACTTTGAAAAGATGATTAATTTCAGTATGTTAAAATAACTAAATCGTTACCGGGTATTTTTATTTTTACCCTTTGAAATTTTGATATTTTTGACAAAAAATTTCAGTTATGGCAAAAAATCCTTTGGATAAGTTGATAGTAGTGGGCGACAGGGTTTTGATAAAACCCAAATCTCCACAGGCGCAATCGAAAGGAGGTCTTTTCTTGCCTCCGGGATATAAAGAAAAAGAAGAAATACAAAGCGGATATGTGGTAAAAGCCGGTCCCGGATATCCCATTCCGTTGCCATCCGATAGCATTGACGAGCCATGGGTGAAGAAAGAGGAAAAGGTAAATTACATACCTCTTCAAGCCAAACCCGGAGATTTGGCCATATTTCTGAAAAAAGGTGCCGTTGAAGTGCAGTTTCACGGCGAAAAATATTTTATAGTACCGCAACATTCAATATTGTTATTGGAAAGGGATGATTTTGAAGTCGATTAAACCGGTAATATTTTTTTTACTGTTAATCCTTTTAACGGGTTGCGGCGGTACTAAAAACGACCGGAACGTTTCAATTGATGAGATTTTTAAAGGTGTTCCATCACTTACCAAGCATGCACGGTTTTTCAAATTGTACATAAACAACGGGATAGGCAAAATCGTTGTATTGTCTCCTTTCGGCGATGATTCGTTGGAGTACTATATCATGGATTCGGCGGATTATGTAAAATATTCGGGATTGCCGGGAGTTATTAAGGTTCCTCTAAAAAGAGCGGTGATTCTTTCGTCAACACAACTTGATGCCGTATTGAAATTGGGTGCTTTGGATAATGTAAAAGGAGTTTCCGATGCAAAATTAATTACCAATGCTAAGGTGAAAAGTTATCTTAAAAAAGGTAAATTGGAAGAAGTTGCTTCAGGAAATAACTTTTTCACCGAAAAGACGATACTTTTAAACCCCGATGTCGTATTTTTTTCACCTTTCAAAAAAGATCAGCTTAACGGGAAAAAATCACCTTACAAAAAGATTCCATTTTTTGATTTTATGGAAACATCGCCGCTGGGCAGGGCCGAGTGGATAAAATTTACGGCGGCTTTTTTTGGTAAATATAAACTTTCGGAGAGTATTTTCGATTCAATAGAATTGAGATACGACTCTTTGAAAACAAAAGTTAAAGATTTGAAAAACAAACCTACCGTTTTTTCTGGTAAATATTTCAACGGACAATGGTATGTGCCCGGAGGTAAAAGTTATATGGCATGTATCTTTAAAGATGCAGGCGGTGATTACATTTTTAAGGATAATAACCTGGTGAACAGTGTAGCACTCGACTTTGAAGTTGTTTTCAAAAAGGCTGCAGATGCCGATTTTTGGAGGATTTTGGGAGGGGTGGATACATCATCGGGAGATTTTTATGATAATTTAAAAAAACAAAATACTCTCTATTCAAATTTCAAAGCTTTTAAGGACAGAAAAATTATTTATTGTAATCCTTTATCAACGGCATATTTTGAAAAAAGCGCATTGATGCCTGACGTGGTTTTAGCCGATTTCATTTATGCTTTTCATAAAGAAATATTGCCGGATTACAATCCGGTATTTTATAAACTTGTAAAATGAAATAAATGTAACTTTTAATGTTAATTTTAATATTTTTGAAAAAAACTAACAATTTATGCTTTTAATAGGTATTGCAGGAGGAAGCGGTTCCGGTAAGACTACCGTTGTAAGAAAAATAGTGGAATCGCTGCCCGAGAACTCTGTTACGGTAGTTCCTCAAGATGCATATTACTTTGATAACGGTCATTTAACCCAGGAAGAAAAAGAAAAAATAAATTTCGACCACCCCAATTCCATTGAATTCGACCTCCTTATAGAACATATAGAGAAACTAAAAAGAGGGGAGTCCATAGAAATGCCTATTTACGATTATGTTACTTGTGCAAGGGCAAAAGAAACGGTGAAGGTTGATCCTCATCCCGTTGTTATAGTGGAAGGAATTTTGATTTTTACAAATGAAAAATTAAGAAACCTTTTGGATATTAAACTGTTTGTTTCAACCGATGGAGATGACAGGTTAATGCGTATTATCAGAAGGGATATTCAGGAAAGGGGAAGAACCTACGAAGATGCTTTAACGCATTACGAAAAGTTTGTCAAACCAATGCACCAACAATTTATTGAGCCTACAAAACTTTATGCCGATGTAATAATTCCCCAAGGCGGAAGTAATCAGGTTGCTATAGATATGGTCGTTTCCAGAATAAAATATAATCAATTGCATTACCAAAAATAATTTTGGAAAAAGGTATTGTAATTTTCTTTTTATTTCATCTAATACCGCTGATTACTATTTTCTTATGATATTTTAACTTATCACGGATTTAAATTTTGTTAGTTTTGTTCGCATACTGTAAAAATGTAGAATTATGAACTTGATTATAAAAAAAGCTTTAAGGAAACCGACTGCTGCGGATGCTGTTTATCTTATAAAATCCACAGGTGATTTAAACAATATAAAATTAACCGAACAGGAGCGTGATTATATAAAAAAGAAACACAGGGAAAAGAAAAATGTTATTGCGGTTAACAGGTTTAAAAACATTATCCTGATAGTTTACGGTCATCATCCGGGCTCAAGGTCTAGCAGATATGAACACTATAGAAAATGCGGTGATGATGCCCGGGAAATATTAAACAACGAAAAGGTGGAACGTGCCGTAGTTCAAGTTGTTAATGCTTCCAAGCGAGAGACTTTAGCATTTACGGAAGGTATGGCTCTGGGGAATTATACTTTCGACAGATATTTTACAAAAGACAAAAATAAAAGAACAAACACTCTTGTTAATATAGATGTTTATTCTCATGACATTTCCGATGATGACCTTGAAAATTTACAAACCCTGATTCAAGCGGTTTATAAAGCCCGCGATTTGGTAAATACTCCCGTGGCGGATTTAAATGCCGAAGGATTGGCAAATGAATTTGTAAAAATGGGGAAAGAAGCGGGTTTTAAAGTGGAGGTTTTCAATAAAAAGAAGATAGAGAGTTTAAAAATGGGAGGTTTGTTGGCAGTTAACAGAGGTAGTGTTGACCCGCCCACATTCACCGTTATGGAGTGGAAACCTGCAAATGCCAAAAATGAAAAACCTGTTGTTTTGGTTGGTAAAGGCGTGGTTTACGATACCGGAGGTTTAAGCCTTAAACCCAGCAATTACATGGATACCATGAAAAGCGATATGGCTGGAGCTGCGGCTGTTGGTGCCGCAATATATGCCATTGCAAAACAGGAGTTGCCAGTACATGTAATAGGTTTGGTTCCCGCCACCGATAACAGACCTGACGGAAATGCTTATACTCCCGGTGATATAATCACAATGTTCGACGGTACTACGGTTGAAGTTTTAAATACCGATGCGGAAGGAAGAATGATTCTTGCCGATGCTTTGGCTTATGCCAAAAAATATGATCCCGAACTTGTTATAGATATTGCTACATTAACGGGTGCTGCAGCCAGAGCCATAGGTCCCAATGCAATAGTAGGAATGCATTCAAAAGCGGAACCTTATTTCGAATTGCTTCAAAAAAGCGGTAAACTTACACATGAACGTATTGTGGAGTTTCCTCTTTGGGATGAATATAAGGAACAGCTTAAATCCGAAATAGCCGATCTCAAAAATATAGGTGGCGCTGAAGCGGGAGCTATTACAGCCGGTAAATTTCTTGAACATTTTACCGCTTATCCTTATGTACATCTTGACATAGCGGGACCGTCGTTTCTGACAAAACGTATGTCATATAATACTACCGGAGGTACAGGAGTGGGAGTGAGGTTGTTTTTCGAGTTTGTTAAATCGTTGTAAAATATTGATTAAATGCCTGTCATAAAATCTGTAAAAGGGATAAAACCCGTTTGGGGAAAAGGATGTTTCATTGCTGAAAACGCAACTATTACCGGTGATGTTACAATGGGTGACAATTGCAGTGTTTGGTTTAATGCAGTGATTAGGGGTGACGTTCATTATATAAAAATAGGTAATAACGTAAACATCCAAGACGGAGCCATAATACATTGTACTTACCGGAAATCACCCGTTAACATCGGTGATAATGTTTCCATTGCTCATGGTGCCATAGTTCACGGTTGTACCATTCATGATAATGTCTTGATAGGCATGGGTGCCATTGTAATGGATGATTGTATAATAGAAAGTAATTCCATAATTGCAGCGGGTGCTGTTGTTTCGAAAAATACCGTTGTTAAATCGGGCAGTGTCTATGCGGGAGTACCTGCAAAAAAGATAAAAGATATTGATCCTTCACTTTTGGAAGGAGAGGTAAAACGGATAAGTAATAATTATAATATGTATGCTTCGTGGTATGATGAAAACCAATAGGTTATTGTATTAACGGTTTTTATTTTGGTTTTCCGGAATTATTAAGATGAAGTATTTCTTTAAAGAGGTTGAGTGTTGTTACACTATGCTTTATCGAATGCATTATTGTGCAGATTCACTTTCCTTATCCTGCCACTCTTCGACTCCACTACTAATGATGTTACTTGTAAAGAGCGGAATATCAGGTAGATAACGCCTTATAAAAAAACACTAATTTATGATATAGTTGTATAAGGCGTCATTAAAGATTGTTGAAAAATTTTTTCCCCCCTCAATGGCGTCTTATATAAAGGGTTGTATATCAGTGTAAAGGGTTGTCACGGTGAGTGATGCGACCTTTAGGAGCATCGTATCGAACCGTGTGTGCGGCGGCTTCCCCCGCCACTATTCGACAAGCTCATAGTGACACCTGCACAAAATACTTGAAAAACGTCATTTAATGATTGTTGAAAAAACTTTCTTCCCCCTCACCATGACTGCCTCCCCCACCCTGATACAACGTCATTTGTGATTGTTGAAAATTTATTTTCTTCTCCCTACCAATGACGTCTTTTTAAATACTTGTAAATCAATCTATAAAAATTGCGCCCGAGATTGTCACGGTGAGTGATGCGACCTTTAGGAGCATCGTATCGAACCGTGTGTGCAGTGGCTTCCCCTGCCATGGTTCGACAAGCCTGCCATTCGGCAGGCGGGCTCACCATGACTGCCTCTCCCGCCCTGATACAAAGTCATGTAAAGATTGTTGAAAAATTTTTTTCTTCCCCTCAAGGTGACAGCCCACTCACCCCCGTATGGCGTCATTTATGATTGTTGAAAATTTATTTTCTTCTCTACAAGAGTGATTCCTCGCGCGCCCCCAAAAACCATTAACGGTTAACTGTTTTAACTCCGGGCAGCACTGCGTGCCGGCAAAAACTTTGAAGAATAAAAATTAACTTTTCCGGCATTTCTAACATCTGTTATTATTTAATTTTCAGACGGTATAAATTTCCTTTTTAACCGGTATGACGTTTTGTCATATTTTTTCCGTGCCAAGAATAATGTAATGGCATATTGTTATACGTTATTGAAAATCAATAATATGTATAATGAGGTTTTTATATTATTTTGCTTAAACGGATTTAAATTTCATTTGGCATAAAGATTGACTAAAAGAGGGCAAGTCGGTAAGACTGAAAAAATCAAAAAAATCAGAAAGAAAAAGGAGGATTATAAAATGAACAAAATTATTGGAATAGACTTAGGAACAACCAACTCTTGTGTTGCAGTTATGGAAGGTAACGAACCTGTCGTTATCCCTAACAGCGAAGGACACAGAACTACACCGTCCGTAGTAGCATTTACTGAAAACGGTGAAAGAAAAGTAGGTGAACCTGCAAAACGTCAGGCTATCACCAACCCGAAACATACAATATTCTCTATTAAGAGATTTATGGGTGTAACTTATGATGAGGTAATAGATGAAATCAAAAGAGTACCTTACGAAGTTGTAAGAGGTGAAAACAATACCCCCAGAATTAAAATTGATGACAGACTTTACACACCGCAGGAAATTTCTGCAATGATTCTTCAAAAAATGAAGAAAACCGCAGAAGATTACCTTGGAACAACCGTTTCAAGAGCAGTGATTACGGTTCCTGCATATTTTAACGACTCGCAACGTCAGGCTACCAAAGAAGCCGGTGAAATTGCAGGTCTTAAAGTAGAAAGAATTATCAATGAGCCTACTGCTGCTGCATTGGCTTACGGTCTTGACAGAAAGAAACAAGATGAAAAAATTGCCGTTTACGACCTTGGTGGAGGTACATTCGATATCTCAATTCTTGAATTGGGTGACGGAGTTTTTGAAGTAAAATCTACCAACGGTAATACTCACCTTGGTGGTGATGACTTCGATGAAAGAATCATCAACTGGTTGGCAGAAGAATTTAAAAAAGACGAAGGTGTTGACTTACGTAAAGATCCTATGGCATTGCAGCGTTTAAAAGAAGCTGCCGAAAAAGCCAAAATAGAACTTTCGTCAGCTACCGAAACGGAAATCAACCTGCCTTACATTATGCCGGTTGACGGTGTGCCGAAACACCTTGTACGTAAACTGACACGTGCTAAATTTGAAATGCTTGTTGATGACTTGATTCAAGCTACAATAGAACCTTGTAAACAAGCGTTAAAAGATGCTAACTTAACTGCAAAAGATATTGACGAGGTTATTTTGGTGGGAGGTTCGACACGTATCCCCGCTATCCAAAAAGTTGTAAAAGACTTCTTTGGAAAAGAGCCTCACAAAGGTGTTAACCCTGATGAAGTTGTTGCAATAGGTGCTGCAATCCAGGGTGGTGTTCTTACCGGAGAGGTTAATGATGTATTGCTTCTCGACGTAACACCTCTATCATTAGGTATCGAAACCCTCGGTGGTGTTATGACGAAACTTATCGAAGCCAACACTACAATTCCGACTAAAAAATCGGAAATATTCTCGACGGCTGCCGACAACCAACCGTCAGTTGAAATACATGTTCTTCAAGGAGAACGTCCGTTGGCAAAAGATAACAAAACAATAGGTAAATTCCACCTCGACGGAATACCACCTGCCCCACGTGGAGTACCGCAAATCGAAGTAACATTCGATATCGACTCAAACGGAATACTTCACGTATCGGCTAAAGATAAAGCAACAGGTAAAGAACAAAGCATCCGTATTGAAGCATCTTCAGGATTGACTGAAGAAGAAATCAAAAGGATGAAAGCTGAAGCTGAAGCTAACGCTGAAGCGGATAGAAAAGCTAAAGAAAAGATAGATAAACTTAATGCTGCAGATGCTTTGATCTTCCAAACCGAAAAACAGATGAAAGAATTCGGTGATAAGTTGCCCGCTGATAAGAAAGCTGAAATTGAAAGTGCTCTCGAAGAATTGAGGAATGCACACAAATCGGAAGACCTTGACGCTGTTGACGCAGCTATGAACAAACTTAACACCGTTTGGCAAGAAGCAAGTCAACAAATGTATCAAAGCGGCCAAACACCACCGCAAGGTGACGCCGGTAACGCAGGAAATGCAGGCGGAGCTGCAGGTGGTAGCGGAGACGACGAAGTTACCGATGTAGATTTCGAAGAAGTTGACGATAAATAAGAGTTGGTTTTAATATAAATCATTTAACCCCGGATATGCATGTCATATTCGGGGTTTTTTATTAGCTTTGTTTAAAATTTTTGGAGATGCTTAATCTTATATTATTATCTATCATAATGCTTGGAATAGCAATACTCGGTATGTCTCTTTTTTTGTTTTTTAAGGGGAGAAAATTCCCCAACTCAAAGATTGGGCATAACAAAAAAATGCGTGAAAAGGGCATAGAATGTGTTTTTTCTCAAGATTTTAAAGCACGCTATTCTAAAGATTATAAAAGTCCGGTGTAATAGCGTCTATTAAAAATTTTTAAATAAAAATGATAGATAATTTGAACATTGAGGATGTACTGTTTCTGGATATAGAAACGGTTCCCGGTACCCCCGACTTTGATTCGTTAGACAAAAGAATGAAAGATTTGTGGGTGAAAAAAGCTGAAAATATCGGAAGAAACGAACCCGATAAAACACCAGGCGAATTGTATGAAAAAGCAGGTATTTATGCCGAGTTTGGAAAAATAGTTTGTATTTCGTGCGGGTTTTTGAGAGGTACGAGTTTCAGACTTAAATCTTTTTACGGATATGATGAAAACGAGATACTGTTTAATTTTGCCCAACTTCTAACGAGAAGTTATTCTTCCGATAAATACAAACTGTGTGCTCATAACGGTAAAGAGTTTGATTTTCCCTACATTGCAAGGCGCATGCTTATCAACGGTATAAAACTGCCTTCAATATTGAATCTTGCCGGTAAAAAACCTTGGGAAATCAGGCATCTTGATACTATGGAGTTATGGAAATTCGGTGACTATAAGCATTACACTTCACTTGACCTTCTTACGGCGGTGTTCGGTATAGATACCCCTAAGGAAGATATGGACGGAAGTCATGTTGCGGAAGTTTATTGGAAAGATAAAGATGTTAAAAGGATAGCGGAGTATTGCGAAAAAGATGTTATTGCCACTGCCCAGTTGTTAAGAAGATATATGGGAATACCATTAATAAAACCCGAACATATTTTCAGGGTTTAAAGATAAAGTTTCCGGTTATTTTCCGCCGGAAACTTTTAATTCTTCTTTGTTTTTTATGCTTTCCTTTTCATTAAACACCCATATTAAACGGATGCTTACCATACTGTTGTTTTGACGCATATCTTGCTTTCGTCCGTCAACGGTTTCCAGTAGCTGATCCTCCGTACCCGACCATATTGATGTAAGGGAATAGGAATAACGGAAATTGAATTTTAACCCTTTTACAATTGACATTTTAAAATCGGCAATCCAATCCACATTGTTTTCCGAGAAAAAACCGTCATTGATATTTTTTGAAAGGGTCCTGCCGTTGACAACCCATTTTACACCTACTAACCTTGAATATGTAAAACCTGTTCCGAATGTGAATTTTCCTTTATCCGTATAGTGTATTAACAATGGAATGTCAATAAAATTTAATCGGGTAAGATATGCGGGTTTCAAACTGTCGGGGTCGCCGTTTCTTTTAAGGGCACCTTTTTGATTGAAATCAAGTTCCATACTTGTTGAGAAATTATGCCCCAAATCCAAAATAATACCGACTCCTGCGTTAATACCCGGTTTGTTAAATGCCAGCATATTATTATTAACCCTGTCACCTTCGACTTTGGATAAGTTTAAACCTGCCGTTATATATCCTTGAAAAATTTGCGCTTTCGCCGGTAAAATGAAAATTATTAAAGTCGATAATAGTAAAAGTTTAAATTTCTTCATTTGTTGATTTTTTGGAATAACGCAAAATTAAAGCTATAATTGTAATAGACATCTTACCGTTTTACATCTTTTAGAGATAAAGATATTCTTTTGGAATTTACATC
>WFZS01000031.1 GCA_015489465.1 Bacteroidales bacterium
GAAACCGGACGCAAGCATCAACTACGCATTCATTTATCATCGATTGGTCATCCTATAGTTGGTGATAAACTTTACACTATAAACAAACCTTTATTAAAAGGAAAAGGTCTTTTTTTAGCAGCGGTTGAAATAAATTTCACACATCCTGAAACCGGTCAAAAAATGAATTTCAACATCGATCAACCTTCCAAATTCAACGCTTTGATAAAGAAAGAAAGAAGGAATGTTATCAGGTAATTTCTACAAATAAAAAAGCCCCAAGGAAATTTCTTGAGGCTTTTGGTGATCCGTCGGAGGCTCGAACTCCGGACCCTCTGCTTAAAAGGCAGATGCTCTACCTGCTGAGCTAACGGATCATCCGTTTTTGGAGGTGCAAAAGTAATTGATTTTTTTTAAAAACAAACATATTTTTTTAAAAAATATCCGTTTTATTTTAAAATTTAAGTTCACCTTTCCCCTGTCTTATTATAACAGGTTCATCTTCAGTGCAATCAACTACTGTAGAAGCGTTATTATCACCATAACCTCCGTTTACAATCAAGTCCACTTTATCTTTAAACCGTTCGTTTATCAATTCGGGATCGGTCGTATATTCTACAATTTCATCGTCATCGTGTATGGAAGTGGTTACCAACGGATGACCAAGTTCTTCAATTATAGAAGTTAAAATATTATTATCGGGTATTCTGATACCTATTGTTTTCTTTTTATTTTGAAAAATTTTAGGAACTTTTGAATTTGCTTTTAAAATAAATGTAAAAGGTCCCGGAAGGTTTTTCCGCATCAATCTGAAAATAGTGTTGTCAAAAGGCTTTGTAAACTCCGACAACATACTTAAATCGTTAAATATAAATGAGAAGTTTGCTTTTTCTTTTTTTACACCTTTTAACTGTGCAATCTTATCAATAGCTTTAGATTGATAAACAGAAGCTGCAAGAGCATAAACAGTATCGGTAGGTAAAATTACAACGCCACCCGACTCCAAAACATCAATTACCATTTTAATATGTTTGGGAGCGGGATTTTCGGGATATATTTTTATCATAACTTCAGGGATTTATTTTACTTATTTGCATTTGTTACAAATTTAAAATAAAAAAAGAGCTTAATCAATGTAATTGAAAAAATAAAATGTTAATAAAGTAAAAAAGGTGAGCCGTCATATCGCACCGCTCAACCACCTACCCTTGCTTCCTTCCGGACCTGGGGGAATTCAGTGGGAGCTGGTCGTATGCGGCTCACCGGCGGCAAAAATAAATAATGTTACCGTATTGACAAATGATTTTAAGTTTTTTTTAGTTTTACATTGAATTAATAAAAATATAGAGCTATGGAAAACAAACCTGTATTCACAATTTCATTTTTTTACGGATTGATAATATCGATATTACTTATCGTTTTTAAATTGACATTGTTTATTTTCGATATTGATGAGAAGTCATACTGGCAAATTGTTTATTACATAATTTTTGCTCTGGGGCTGGTTTATTCAATGACAATAATACGTGATAAAAATCTGGGGGGAAGTGTCACATTCGGTAAAGCTTTTAAAATAGGCTTTTTTGCCACCATTGCAGTTTCACTCGTAATGGCTGTGTACACTTATATTTACATGACGGTGATAAATCCCGGAATGATTACGGAAATGTTAGAAAAAGCTCAAGAAAATATTCTGAATTCAAATCCCGACATGAGTGACGAACAGTTGGACCAGGCTTTGAGTGCGGCAAAAATGTTTATGAAACCCGGTTTAATGTCATTAACCTCAATAATCGGAACACTTATAACGGGTTCTTTACTCTCATTGGTGGGTGCAGCTTTTGCAAAAAAGAACAAGGTTATTCCTACTGAAGAATTTAAATCTTAATGTTATTGCTAACACTGAATATTAAAGATGTTAACTTTACTATATTTGCACCTTAAATAATTTAATTAATGGATATATCTGTCGTAATACCGTTATATAATGAAGAAGAGTCGTTACGCGAGCTCAACGACTGGATTTTTAAAGTGATGAAAGAAAACGGCTTTTCTTTTGAAATTATTTATGTTGATGACGGTTCCACCGATAATTCATGGGAAATAATAAAAGAATTATCAAAAAAACACCCCGAAGTAAAAGGTATTAAATTCAGAAGAAATTACGGAAAATCGGCAGCCTTGAATGAAGGTTTTAAAATAGCTCAAGGAGATATTGTATTCACTATGGATGCCGACATGCAAGACAGCCCGGATGAAATACCCGAGATGTACAAAATGATTATAGAGCGTAATCTCGACATATTATCGGGCTGGAAAAAGAAGCGTTACGATTCGAAACTCACTAAAAACCTGCCTTCAAAACTTTACAACTGGACCACAAGAAAGCTTTTTAACATCAAACTTCACGACATGAATTGCGGTCTTAAAGCATATCGCAACGAAGTGGTTAAAAACATAGAGGTTTACGGTGAAATGCACAGATATATTCCGGTAATTGCAAAATGGGCTGGTTTCAATAAAATCGGTGAAAAAGTTGTTGTTCACCGCAAAAGAAAATACGGTACTACAAAATTCGGTATGGACAGGTTTATAAAAGGTTACCTGGACCTTTTCACCATAAATTTCATATCGAGATTTGCCCGCAGACCAATGCATTTTTTTGGAGGATGGGGATCTTTTATATTTTTTATCGGTTTTGTGATAGCTTCATACCTTGCTTATACAAAATTTGTTTTAAACATTCCGAAAATGACGGACAGACCTCTGTTTTATTTCGGGTTACTTGCCATGATTTTGGGTACTCAACTTTTCCTGGCCGGATTTTTAGGTGAGTTGATATCCAGAAATAACGGCTCCGACAGGGTTTACCAGATAAAAGAATCCATAGGAATAGATAACGAAAAAATTTCCGGAACAAATGATTAACAACAAAAAAAAAGTTGTTATTGTAGGTACCGCATGGCCTTTGCGGGGAGGACTTGCAGCTTTTAACGAAAGGCTTGCCCGTGAATTTTTAAGGCACGGTAATGAAGTCAAAATTTTCAACTTCAGTATGCAATACCCTTCGTTTCTTTTTCCCGGAAAAACTCAATATTCATCATCACCCTCACCCGAAGACCTCGACATAAAAAGCACAGTTAACACTTTAAATCCGCTTTCATGGTATTATACGGCAAGTCAAATAAAAAAGTTTGACCCCGACATTGTCATCATAAAATATTGGATACCTTTTGTTGCTCCTTCTTTGGGGAAAATAGCAAGACTCGTTAGAAAAAACGGTTATTCAAAAGTAATATCCATTATCGACAATATAATTCCACACGAAAAAAGACCCGGCGACAATCTATTGTCAAAATATTGGGTTAACAGTGTCGACGGATTTATCACAATGTCGAAAGACGTACTTAAAGACCTCGAAACTTTCGACAATAAAAAACCGAAAGTTTATTGTCCTCATCCGTTATATGACCATTACGGCGAAAAAACAACTAAAACAACAGCCAAGAAAAATCTGGGTTTGGATACTGAAACAAACTATTTGCTTTTTTTCGGTATAATCAGGGATTACAAAGGTCTTGACATACTTTTAAACGCAATTGACAAAGAGTTTTTTGAGAAAAATAATATAAAGCTTTTGGTGGCGGGAGAATTTTACACCGACTCAAAACCGTATCTTGACATTATCGAGAAAAGAAAGCTCGAAAATCTTGTTATTATGTCAAACGGATTTATTCCCGATGAAAAAGTAGCGGATTATTTCAACGCCTGCGATGTGGTGATTCAGCCTTATAAAGATGCAACACAAAGCGGTGTTACACAAATAGCATATCATTTCGAAAAGCCTATTATTACTACAAATGTAGGTGGACTTGCCGAGATTGTTCCCGATGGAAAAGCAGGGTTTGTGGTAAATTCCGATGCCGGTGAAGTAAAAAAGGCCGTTGAGAAATTTTATTCGGAAAATAAAGAAGAAGAGTTTATAAAAGGCGTTAAAGAAATAAAGAAAAACTACAGCTGGAAAAGAATGCTTGAAAGTATTGACGAAATAATAAAATTGACAGACAAAAACCATGATAGTAAGAAGTAAAGCACCTTTAAGGATTGGATTGGCGGGAGGAGGTACCGATGTAGCTCCTTACTCCGACATTTACGGAGGCGCCATTTTAAATGCTACCATTAACTTGTACGCTTACGCAACGATAGAACCTCTTGACAATGGAAAAATAATTTTTGATGCCGTTGACAGAAAACAAATGTTGGAATTGGAATCAAAAGAACAGCTGGACATCGACGGCAACCTCGATTTGGCAAAAGGCATCTATAACAGGATTGTAAAACAATTTACCAAAGAAAAACTTTCGTTTAAATTAACGACATACGTTGACGCTCCTCCCGGCTCGGGTTTAGGGTCATCATCAACATTGGTAGTGTCTATTTTAGGTGCTTTTGCTGAGTGGCTGAAACTACCTTTGGGAGAGTATGAAATTGCACGGCTTGCCTGGGAGATAGAACGTGTGGACCTTAAAATGGCAGGCGGCAAACAAGATCAATACGCAGCCACTTTCGGAGGGGTTAACTTTATGGAGTTTTATGAAGATAACAAGGTGATAGTAAACCCTTTAAGAATACGTCCCGACATACTTAACGAATTATCGTACAACATAATACTTTACTATACACAAACAAGCCGTTACTCATCATCAATAATAGAAAAGCAAGCCGACAACATAAAAAACAAAGCCGGCGACTCCCTTGAAGCTAC
>WFZS01000032.1 GCA_015489465.1 Bacteroidales bacterium
CAGTTACACGAATACGGCGTATTACAATTTGTAAGGTCGGGTAGAGTGGCGATAACAAAGCAATTAAAAGAGCTGAATACTTATCTCGAAGAGATGGACGAGGCTAACAAAGTGAATAAAGAAAAATATCAAAACAATTAAGAAAACATTAATCTAAAAATTATAAAATTATGGCAAAGATCAATTTTGGCGGTGTAGAGGAAAACGTAGTAACAAGAGAAGAATATCCTCTATCAAAAGCACTTGAAACACTAAAAGACGAAACAATAGCGGTTATAGGATATGGGGTTCAAGGACCCGGACAGGCTCTTAATCTTAAAGATAACGGTTTCAACGTTATAGTAGGTCAAAGAAAAAATTCCCCTTCCTGGGATAAAGCCGTTGCCGACGGTTGGAAAGAAGGTGTTGACCTTTTTGATATAGAAACTGCTGCCAAAAAAGGCACCATTATACAATATCTTCTGTCTGATGCGGGACAAATTGCCGTTTGGCCTACCATTAAAAAATATCTGACACCCGGGAAAGCATTATATTTCTCACACGGTTTCGGGATTACTTATAAAGAAAGAACGGGAATAATTCCTCCCGAAGATGTTGATGTAATTCTTGTAGCTCCCAAAGGTTCGGGAACCAGCTTGCGCAGGATGTTTCTCGAAGGAAGGGGCCTTAACTCGAGTTACGCCATTTTTCAGGACGCTACGGGAAAAGCCTGGGACAGAGTTGTATCTTTGGGAATAGGAGTTGGCTCGGGATATCTTTTCGAAACCACTTTCCAAAAAGAAGTTTACAGCGACCTTACCGGTGAACGCGGTACGCTTATGGGTGCTATTCAAGGTATTTTTGCTGCGCAATACGAAGTTCTTCGTGCCAACGGACATTCACCTTCCGAAGCGTTTAACGAAACCGTTGAAGAGCTTACACAGTCGCTCATGCCGTTAATTGCCGAAAACGGAATGGATTGGATGTATGCAAACTGTTCCACAACGGCACAAAGAGGAGCTCTTGACTGGTGGAAAAGATTCCGCGATGCATCGAAACCTGTTTTTGAAGAACTCTACAAAGAGGTTGCAGCGGGTAACGAAGCACAACGTTCAATTGATTCAAACAGCCAACCCGATTACCGCGAAAAATTAAATAAAGAACTTGAAGAGTTGAGAAATTCTGAAATGTGGCAGGCGGGTGCTGCCGTTAGAAAATTACGTCCCGAAAACAATTAATTTCAAAAATATTGCATTTGTCAGGTTAAACTAAAACCGGTTAATGAAAGAAAAAACATCATGAGCGAAAAAATATATATTTTCGATACAACCTTACGAGACGGAGAGCAGGTTCCGGGTTGTCAATTAAATACCGTGGAAAAAATAGAGGTGGCAAAAACTCTGGAACAGCTCGGTGTTGACGTTATTGAAGCGGGATTTCCGGTATCCAGTCCGGGAGATTTCAACTCTGTTGTAGAAATCTCAAAAGCCGTTTCAAATCCTACAATTTGTGCATTGACAAGGGCCGTGAAAAAGGATATTGAAGTGGCTGCCGATGCTCTCAAATATGCCAAAAAAGGGAGAATTCATACGGGTATCGGAACATCGTATTACCACATAAAATACAAGCTGCGTTCAGATCCGGAAGAGATAATAAAACGTGCCGTTGAAGCCGTTAAATATGCCCGTAATTTTATTGATGATGTTGAATTTTATGCCGAGGATGCGGGCAGGACGGATAACGAATATCTGGCAAGGGTTGTGGAAGCCGTTATTGCTGCGGGAGCAACGGTAGTCAACATTCCGGATACAACGGGTTACTGTTTACCCGATGAATATGCCGAAAAAATAGCGTTTCTAACAAATAATGTTCCCAATATCGACAAAGCGATAATTTCCACACATTGCCATAACGATTTGGGAATGGCAACGGCAAACACTATTATGGGAATTAAAAACGGTGCCCGCCAGGTGGAAGTTACCATCAACGGTATCGGTGAACGCGCAGGCAATACCTCTCTCGAAGAGGTTGTTATGATTTTGAAAAGCCATAAGGATTTACCGTATTATACCGATATCGACTCCACAAAAATAATAGGTGTAAGCCGTTTGGTTTCCACGCTCATGAATATGCCTGTTCAACCCAACAAGGCAATAGTCGGCAGAAATGCTTTTGCCCACTCTTCGGGAATTCATCAGGACGGTGTTTTGAAACACCGTGAAAATTATGAGATTATAGACCCCAAAGATGTGGGAATTAGAGAGTCGTCCATTGTACTTACCGCCAGAAGCGGAAGGGCTGCTCTAAAACACCGCCTTGAACTTTTGGGATATAAATTTGATAAAGATGAACTTGCAGAGATATATTTCCGCTTTTTGGAACTTGCCGACAAGAAGAAAGATATTAAAGATGACGATTTGCGGGTGTTGGTAGGAAAAAGCGTGGAAAAGGAAAAACCTTACGACCTTAAACTTTTGCAAGTACTTTGCGGTAAGTCCGCTGTTCCCGTTGCAACCGTTAAAATTTCCGTTAACGGAGAAGAATTAACGGCTACCGCTTCGGGTAACGGTCCGGTAGATGCCGCATTTTCAGCCGTTAACAAGATTATGCAGAAAAAAGTCAAGCTGGAAGAATTTCTTATACAGGCTATAACACGCGGTAAAGATGATCTTGGAAAAGTCCATGTGCAGGTAGAGTCGAACGGACAAATGTATTACGGATTTTCAGCCAATACCGATATTATCACGGCTTCCGTTGAAGCATACATTGATGCATTATCAAAAGTTATTTAACAATAAACCAAAAAAAAGAAAAATTGAAACCGAAAACATTATTCGATAAAATATGGGATTCGCATGTTGTTCATTCCGTTGAAAACGGTCCCGATGTGCTTTACATCGATCAGCATATGATCCATGAAGTTACCAGTCCGCAGGCTTTTGAAGGGTTGAGAAAACGCGGTTTAAAGGTATTTCGTCCCGAACGGACGTTGGCTACCGCCGACCATAATATCCCGACAAAAGATCAGGACAAACCCATACGTGACGAGTTGTCGCGTCTTCAGGTTCAAAAACTTGAAGAAAACTGTAAAGAAAACAATATTACTCTTTACGGTTTGGGTCATCCTTACAACGGTATCGTGCATGTTATAGGTCCCGAGTTGGGAATCACAAAACCGGGGATGACAATAGTTTGCGGCGACAGCCACACTTCAACGCACGGAGCCTTCGGAAGTATAGCTTTCGGAATAGGTACCAGCGAAGTGGAAATGGTTCTTGCAAGTCAATGCATATTACAACCGAAACCAAAAAAGATGCGCATAAACATCGATGGTGATCTCGGAAAAGGTGTTACATCGAAAGACATTATTCTTTATATTATTTCAAAAATCTCTGCCAGCGGTGGTACCGGATATTTTATTGAATTTGCAGGCAGTGCCATCCGTAACCTTTCTATGGAAGCAAGGATGACAATTTGTAATATGAGCATCGAAATGGGAGCGAGGGGAGGCTTAATTGCTCCGGACGAAACGACTTTTGAATATGTGAAAGGAAGGGAGTTTACACCCGAAGGGGAAGAGTGGGACAAAGCCGTTGAATATTGGAAAACCCTTAAAACCGATGAAGGTGCCGAATTCGATAAGGAGCTTAATTACGATGCTGCCGATATCAAGCCTATGATTACTTACGGTACAAATCCCGGAATGGGAATAGGCATAACGGAAAAAATTCCTG
Source organism: Bacteroidales bacterium (assembly GCA_015489465.1). Classification (GTDB taxonomy): domain Bacteria; phylum Bacteroidota; class Bacteroidia; order Bacteroidales; family F082; genus B16-G9. Next base: position 3,714 of record WFZS01000032.1, read on the forward strand.
CTCTTGACGAAATAGATGAAAATGCAAGGAAAACCTATCAAAAAGCATTGGATTATATGGGGTTCAAACCGGGAGAGTCTATGTTAGGAAAGCCGGTGGATTACGTGTTTCTGGGAAGTTGCACAAACGGCAGGATAGAAGATTTAAGGGCTTTTGCTTCACTGGTAAAAGGCAGGAAAAAAGCGGATAACATAACCGCGTGGATAGTTCCCGGGTCAAGACAGGTGGAAAAGCAAGCGCGCGAAGAAGGACTGGTGGAAATTCTTGAAGAAGCGGGTTTTGAACTGCGTCAGCCGGGATGTTCGGCATGTCTGGCGATGAATGATGATAAAATTCCTGCCGGAAAGTATTCCGTTTCCACCTCAAACAGAAATTTTGAAGGGCGCCAGGGACCCGGTTCAAGGACATTGCTAGCAAGTCCTTTGACTGCTGCGGCAGCAGCCGTAACCGGAGTTATAACAAATCCGGCTGATCTTCTTTAACCTAAAAAATTGAAATTATGCCAATAGAAAAATTCGATATACTAGAATCGACATGTGTTCCACTTCCCATAGAGAATGTGGACACCGATCAGATAATTCCGGCCAGATTCCTGAAAGCTACAAATCGTGAAGGGTTTGGCGATAATTTGTTCAGAGATTGGAGATATGACAAACAGGGAAAACCGAATCCGGATTTTGTTTTGAACAATCCCGAATATTCAGGAAAAATACTGGTTGCCGGAAAAAATTTCGGTAGCGGTTCCAGTCGAGAGCATGCTGCCTGGGCAATTCACGATTACGGCTTTAAAGTGGTTATTTCCAGCTTTTTTGCCGATATTTTCAAAAACAATGCCCTCAACAACGGTATTTTACCCGTTCAGGTTTCCGAAGAGTTTCTTGAAAAACTTTTCGAGGCTATTGACAAAGATGCAAACACTGTTGTAAAAGTGGATCTTCCCGCTCAAGAAGTGAGTGTTCCCGCATCGGGTATCAGCGAAAAATTCGATATAAATCCTTACAAAAAAGAGTGCCTTATTAACGGGTATGACGATATCGACTTTTTGTTGAGTATGAAAGATAAAATAGAGGAATACGAGCGTAACAGAACGTTTTAAATTACATTCCTTTATTAAATTATGAACCCTGAATTTTTATTATGAGAGTTGAATTAATGGATACCACGCTTCGCGATGGTGAACAAACTCAAGGTGTTGCTTATACCCCTTTGGAAAAACTTCATATTGCCGGTTTATTGCTTAAAGATTTGGGAGTGAACAGGATAGAGGTGGCGTCGGCAAGGGTTTCCGAGGGTGAGTTTAATGCCGTTAAAAAGATAATCGACTGGGCTAAAGAAAACGGTTATCACGAAAATATCGAAATATTGGGGTTTGTTGACGGTGATATTTCTTTAAACTGGATAAAAGATGCTGGCGGAAAAGTGATGAATCTTCTGACAAAAGGTTCATACAAACATGTTACGAAACAGCTGCGCAAAACCCCTGAAGAGCACGTCAACGACATAAAAAATGTTGTTGCAAAAGCCAACGATACCGGTATTGATGTTAATGTTTATCTTGAAGACTGGTCGAACGGCATGATCGATTCTGAAGATTACGTCTTTTTTATGCTCGATTCTCTTAAAGATGAAAACATAAAAAGGTTTATGCTTCCAGATACTCTCGGTATTTTAAATCCGGATCAAACCTATGAACTTATTAAAAAGATGACAGAGAGTTATCCCGGTTTGCAGTTCGATTTTCATGCTCATAACGATTATGATTTGGCTGTTGCCAACGCTTTTGAAGCTGTAAAAGCCGGTGCAAAAGGATTGCACGTTACCGTTAACGGTTTGGGTGAAAGAGCGGGAAATGCTCCTTTGTCGAGTGTTGTTGCCGTTATCCACGATCATTTGGGTTATGAAACAACGATAAACGAGGAAAAGATAAATAAGGTGAGTCGCATAGTGGAGACATTTTCTGGAATAAGAGTGCCCGTTAATAAACCGGTTATCGGGGAAAATGTTTTTACACAGACTTCGGGTGTACATGCCGACGGTGATAATAAGGATAATTTGTATTTCAACAGGTTAATGCCGGAACGTTTCGGCCGTAAGCGTGTTTATGCACTTGGTAAGCTCTCGGGAAAAGCCAACATTGAAAAGAACCTTGAAGAGTTGGGGTTGAACTTGTCGCCCGAATCTCTGAAAAAAGTAACAAAAAAAGTTATCGAATTGGGGGATAAAAAGGAAACGGTAACCACCGAGGACTTACCTTTTATAATTTCGGATGTTTTGCGTAACGGTACTAACGACAAAAAGGTTACCGTGAAAAACTATTCATTGTCGATTTCGTCCTCCATGAAACCCGTTGCCAATGTTCATCTTGAAATTGACAGCGAGGAATATATGGAAACAGCTTTCGGTGACGGGCAGTATAATGCTTTTATGAATGCCATATGGAAGATTTACAATACTCTTGGAAAAGAGCACCCCTTACTTAAAAATTACCGTGTCTCAATCCCTCCCGGAGGTCGTACCGATGCCCTGGTGGAAACCAGGATAACATGGGAATACAAAGGAAAGCAATTAGTAACAAAAGGATTGGATGCCGACCAGACGGTAGCTGCTATTAAAGCAACGGAACGTATGCTTAACCTTATGGAAAATGTCTATTGAAAAACAGACGATATTGAATAAAATAATAACCCTTTTAAGGTTGGATGTTTGTGAAAGTGAATTAAATAAAACAAAAAACAAGTATAAAAACATATACCTATGAAATTAAAAATAGCTGTTTTACCCGGTGACGGAATAGGTCCTGAGATAATAGATCAGGGTGTTAAAGTAACAAAAGCGATTGCCGAGAGGTTCGGTCATGAAATTGAATTTGAAGAGGCACTTGTGGGAGCTACGGCAATTGACAAAGTTGGAGATCCTTTCCCGGAAGAGACCTTTGAGCTTTGTAAAAATTCGGATGCCGTACTTTTCGGTGCAATAGGCGACCCTAAATACGATAACGACCCCAAAGCCAAAGTAAGACCCGAACAAGGTTTGCTGGCAATGAGAAAAAAGTTGGGTCTTTATGCCAACGTACGTCCCGTAACAACTTTTCCTTCGCTTATCGACAAATCTCCGATTAAAAAAGAATTGGTTGAAAATGTCGATTTCGTAGTTTTACGTGAGCTTACAGGAGGAATTTATTTCGGCGAACCGCAAGGAAGGTCGGAAGACGGAAAAACCGCTTACGATACAAACATGTATCACAAATATGAAGTGGAAAGAATAGTAAAACTTGCCATTTCCTACGTGTTGAAAAGAAATAAAAAGTTGACTGTGGTTGACAAAGCCAATGTTTTGGCAACTTCCAGACTGTGGCGCGAAACGGCTCAGGAAATAGCAAAAGAATATCCAGAACTAAACATGGATTTCATGTTTGTGGATAATGCCGCTATGCAGTTAATTCAAAATCCGGGGCAGTTTGATGTTATGGTTACCGAAAATATGTTCGGCGACATACTTACCGATGAAGCCAGCGTAATTACCGGTTCCATGGGATTACTTCCTTCCGCTTCCATAGGTCTTTTAACTTCCGTTTTCGAACCTATTCACGGCTCTTATCCGCAAGCAGCCGGTAAAAACATAGCAAATCCTTTGGCTACCATTCTTTCGGTGGCAATGATGTTCGAATATGCTTTCGATTTACACGAGGAAGGAAAACTTATAAGGGAAGCCGTTGACAAATCTTTGGAAGAAGGTTATGTAACGGAAGACTTGCCAACCGGCAACTCCAGGTCCACTTCGGAAGTTGGAGATTGGATAGAAAAATATATTAGGGGATAGCTGAATTTTAAAAAAGAAAATATTATTAAGAGGCTGTCTTTACCGGGCAGCCTTTTATTTTTTAGAGGAATTTTTTCTTCCTTTAAAATCGTTCATAGAATCGTAAACTCCAAGCAATGACGCTATAAAATCAAAAAGTCGTACGGGCATTATTCCTTTTAAAAACGGAATAAAATGAACCATAGCAGGCATCCTTACAAAAATTTTATCGTTTTCAATACCTTTTATAATTTTTTTAGCCGCTTTTTCAGGTCTGAGAATGGGAATTAACCGGTTCATTTTAACACCTTCAAACATTCCTGTGCTAATGTAACTTGGTGTAACAGTGGTGATTTTAACACCCGATTTTAATTTTTCCTGTTCCAGTCTCAACGATTCCGACCAACCGATAACAGCCCATTTAGTAGCGGCATAAACCGACATTTTAGGGTTGGATAACATGCCTGCCGCAGATGCAATATTTACAATATGAGCATTTCCTTTTTTCATCATTTCATTGATAAACATAGCCGTAACATACATAACACCTTTTAAATTTACATCAACGGATAAATCGATGTCATCAAAAGTGTGTTCATGAAAATATTTTCCGACAATTACCCCGGCATTGTTAATCAAAATGTCGGGAGTTAAACCGCGGCCTATAATTTCCAATGCCGCTAATTTTATTTGAGATGCATTTGTTACGTCAACATGGTAAGTTATTACCTTTCCTTCAAATCTTTTATCCGATTCGAAATCTTCCAGAGCTTTTTTATTGATATCCCAAACTATCAGTTTTTCCAATCCTTTTTCCAGAGCATACTCCCCCGTAAGTTTGCCTATTCCGGATGCACCTCCGGTAACAAGCATTATTTTACCTTTAAATTTTGTCATTTTTTGTGGAATTGGTTGTAACTTTGTTTTAAATATCACAGTAAAATTAATAAAATCATGAGAAAAATACTTGTTATTATTACAATATTAATTGCCGGACTTCCCGCTTTTTCACAAAAAGTTAACGAAAAAGTTTGGGATGACGATTTAAATAAAAAAATTCTGGTTGGAAAATGTACCCGTGAGGGATTGGAAGAAGGTAAGTTCGGTGATATTTTTAAAGAGGGATATGATGCTTATACTCCTGACAGCCGTATTATACAAAAGCTGAGAGAAAAGCTAAGTAATAACGATTCAATACATTTTATGGTTATTTTCGGTGTTTGGTGCAGCGACAGTCAACGGGAAGTTCCGCGTTTTTTTAAGGTGATGGATGAGTCCGGTGTTGACAAAGATAAAATTGATATTTATGCCGTTAATCGCAGAAAACAAGGTGTAACCGTTGATTTGTCAAAATACGATGTAAATTATGTTCCTTTGTTTATAGTTTACGAAAATAACGTTGAAAAAGGTAGAATTATAGAATCGCCGGAGGATTCCATTGAACAGGATATTTTAAATTTTATACAATATTAAAAAACTAAGATGGAGGTATTTACAAAAGTCACAAATACTGCAAAACGCATTTCGGAACTTAAACAACAAGGCAAAACAATTGGATTTGTCCCTACCATGGGGGCTTTGCACGAAGGCCATCTTTCATTGATGCGCAAGGCTAAGGAAGAGAATGATGTACTGGCGGTGAGCATTTTTGTTAATCCCATTCAGTTTAACAATAAGGAGGACCTTGAAAAGTATCCCCG
>WFZS01000033.1 GCA_015489465.1 Bacteroidales bacterium
CCTCTTTCCCGATTCGTCAACGGTTGTCAACTTATCCCTAAACGAACCCCCGGAACTCTTTTTTTCTGTTGCCATAATAAGTAATATTTATTTATGTACCTATATTTCTTTATTTATCATTATTATAATTGAAAGAAGCCGGATTTTAAAACCCGGCTTCCAAATCAATAAAGGATAAACTCCTTTTAATATTTTTTACCTTGAGGAGCTTTCGGATTAGCAGGAGTAGTTCCTTGCAACTTCTCAAGTACATAACTTACAACAGCCAGTCTCTGATGATCCGTAAGTTGATCTTTAAAAGAAAGCATACCTTTATCAATAACACCATTGGTAACAACTTTAAACAAATCTTGTACAGTGTTACCGTGAATCCAATAATTATCGGTCATATTGGGACCCACAAGTCCTCCACCGTCTTTCAGGTGGCATGCAGCACACTTTTCTTCCCATATTTTTTTGCCTTCTGCCAATGAAGCCTCATCCGTCAACAGTTTAACTTCAAAATTACTATTATCTTCGGTTTTTGACGCTGCAGCTTTTGCATGATATTCCGCCATTTCTTTTTGAAATTCCTTTTCTTGAATCAAATCATCGGCATGGAATACAAAAAGTCTTATGGAATAAATAATTGCAAAAGTAATCGTGAGATAAAACAGCCACACCCACCAGGGCGGTAAATCGTTGTCCAATTCACGAATACCATCGTAATTATGACCTTTTATCAACCTGTCGTTAGTTAGCGTGTCATATTCGTAATCATCCTCATTATTGTGAGAAACGTTTATATTTTTATTTTCATCTGTTGCCATAAGTAATATTTTTTTATGGTTTCAAAAATTCATTATCATTATTTGAAAGATCGCTTTTATCATCATTATTATCATCTTCCAAAGGCATATTCTTCATTTTATTGATATAGCCTTTATCAAGATTAAAAACCAGATAACTCATCACTACGAAAAAGATAAAGAATATTAGAAGGGAGATTATGGGATAAATCTCCACTCCTTGTATTCTTTCAAGTGTATTAATTACGATCTTCATAAATTTTATTATTTACTGCTGTACTGTTCCGGATTACCGTCTTTGTAAATATCGGTACCTAGTCTTTGCAAGTAAGCTATAAGTGCTATAATCTCTTTCTTGGAAGAAACGTTTATTCCTGCTTCTTTAAGATTTTGAGCTATTTCAGCAGCCTGTTTTTCAAGATCTTTCATAGCTTGACCATCGGCGTAACCTTCGGGATAAGGAACCCCTAATTTTTGCATAGCCCGAATCTTACTTGCCAATGTCGAAACATCCAAATCGTTTTCTATAATCCATGGATAAGGCGGCATAACCGATTCAGGGTTAAGTGACTGCGGATTTAGCATGTGATTATAATGCCATGAATTAGGCTTGTAGTTAGGTAATGTTTTAACACCTTCTCTTGCCAAATCCGGACCTGTTCTCTTGGAACCGAATTGGAAAGGATGGTCGTAAACACTTTCACCTGCTTTGCTGTATTCTCCGTAACGTTCAACTTCCGAACGGAAAGGCCTAATCATTTGTGAGTGACATAAATAACACCCTTCACGTATATAAATATCCCTTCCTTCCAGTTCAAGAGGTGTATAAGGCTTAACGGCGGAAATTGTAGGAACATTGCTTTTCACCAGCATCATAGGTATTATCTCAACCATACCTCCTATCAATATAACTATCAACGATGCAATGGTAAATTTAATAGGCATTCCTTCAAGTCTTCTGTGCCAATTTTCTTCCTTATGTTTCGGAGCGTCCTTTAATGCGGGTGCCGAATCTTCTTCGTAACGTACAAATTTACCTGCGGAAGCCGTTTTCCAAACATTAATAATGAAAAGTATTACTCCGGTATAATATAAAGAACCTCCGAATGCACGCATTGCATACATCGGTAAGATTTGTGTTACTGTATCAAGGAAGTTTGGATATGCCAATGCTCCCGTATCGGTAAATTCTTTCCACATCAAACTTTGCGTAAACCCGGCAAAATACAAAGGAATCGAGAAGAAAAGCATTCCAGTTGTAGCAAGCCAAAAATGGATATTCGCCATTTTCACCGAATAAAGTTTTGTATTGAAAAGGCGAGGCATTAACCAATAAATCATACCGAATGTCAACATACCGTTCCATCCCAAAGTACCGATATGCACGTGAGCAATAGTCCAGTCGGTAAAGTGGCTTAAAGCGTTAACGGTTTTAAGGGAAAGCATCGGTCCTTCGAATGTAGCCATTCCGTAAGCTGTTACACCTACAACAAACATTTTCAAAATAGGATCTTCACGAACTTTATCCCAAGCTCCTCTAAGAGTTAACAAACCGTTGATCATACCTCCCCACGACGGAGCTATAAGCATCACCGAAAATACAACACCCAAAGCTTGTGCCCAGTCGGGTAACGATGAATAAAGCAAATGGTGCGGACCGGCCCAGATATAAATAAATATCAATGCCCAAAAGTGAATTATTGACAGTTTATAAGAATAAACGGGACGGTTGGATGCTTTTGGAATAAAATAATACATTAACCCCAAGAAAGGTGTTGTAAGGAAAAATGCAACGGCATTATGTCCGTACCACCATTGAACCAAGGCATCTTGCACACCTGCATAAACAGAATAACTTTTTGTAAAGGAAACCGGTAACGCCATATTATTTGTTATGTAAAGAACTGCTACCGTAACCCACGTCGCAATGTAAAACCAAATAGCAACATAGATATGTTTAATTCTTCTTTTTAAAAGAGTTCCTATAAGGTTTATACCAAACACTACCCAGATTAATACTACCGCAATATCTACCGGCCATTCTAGTTCGGCATATTCTTTTGACTGGGTAATTCCGAGCGGCAAAGTAATTGCTGCACTTAAAATAATAAGTTGCCAACCCCAAAAATGGATGCAACCCAGTTTTTTACTGTACATAGGGGTTTTAAGCAGACGGGGAGTAGAATAATAAACCGCCGTAAAGATAGCATTACCAACGAATGCAAAGATAGCCGCATTGGTATGCAAAGGTCTTAACCTGCTAAATACCAACCATGATATACCACTGCTCATATGAGGAAATATAAGTTCAAAAGCAGCAGTCAAACCAACCAACAGTCCTACGGCACCCCAAAAAACGGTGGCGATAAGGAACATTTTGGTAAGCTTGTTGTCGTAAGTAAATTTTTGTAACTCCATAAGCTATTAATTATTTTTTTGTAATAGGGTTTTATAATTGTTATTCTTTATCATTTTCCACAGGTTTCGAGTCGTCAAAAAGCATTCTCATTGCCGGCGATTCGGTATCATCGTATTGACCGCTTTTAACAGCCCAAACAAATGCCAACAAAAATCCTCCCGCCACTAAAATACCGATGATTGCCAACAAAATAACTATAGACATTTTATTTAAGTATTATGGTTCCTATTTAATGTTTTTGCAAAGATATTTAATTTTTAGTAATATTTAACCGGCGATATATAAAAGTATTTAACCAATTGTTTCAGGCTCTTTCAAAATATCTTTTTGAAGTTATTTTAACCGACGTGGTGGCAAAGGCTACAACACTAACGGAACTTATGGGCATCAAAATAGCAGCTACCAAAGGTGACATTGTTCCGGTAACAGCAAATGACAAACCTACGATATTGTATAAAAATGATATCACAAAACTCGTTATTACAATCCTGAAAGCCACATATGTGTATTTAATAAACTTATGTAAAATGAAAAATTTACGTGAATCTATTATCCCGTCGCAAGCAGGAGAAAAGCTGTAGATGTCATCCGCTATCGTCAACCCCACATCACTCTCCAACAATGCACCGGCATCGTTCAAACCGTCGCCTATCATCAAAACTCTTTTCCCTTGTTTTTTTAATTTTCTGATAAAATCCCTTTTGTCTGTCGGGCTTTGATTAAACAAAAGTTTCGTTTCCGAACCGAATAACCTCAAAAGATTTTCTTTTTCCGAATCATTGTCACCCGACAACAAATAAAGGTCGTATTTATTTTTCAAGTTTTCAATAACCTCTTTCAACCCTTCCCGGTATTGATTCTCTATTTTGAAATAACCCAAAATTTTATCTTCAATAAAAACATAAACATTTGTTGAAACGGGATTGTCATCATCTTTTCCGGTAACAAACTTGCGGCTTCCTATATTTACCCTTTTACCGTTTACAATTCCCGTAATTCCCAGCGAAGGCAATTCTTTATAGTTTTCCACATCATAAACGGAACCGGTTTCTATATACTCTTTTATGGTTATACTCAACGGATGACTAGAGTTTGACACCAAAGATTTAATAATTTTCAACTGTTCATCATTAAGTTTCTCACCCACAAATTCTATTTTCATCGAACGGTTTACCGTAAGTGTTCCGGTTTTATCAAAAACAATGGAATCCACTTTCCTCAAATTATCGATTACGTCGGTATTTTTAATGTAAAAACCTCTTTTACCGTATTCGCGCATAGTACTTCCGAAAGTAAAGGGAACGGTTAAAGCCAGCGCACACGGACAAGCTATAATCAAGACCGATGTAAAAGCAAAAAGTGCCAACGATTTATCATTAAACAGCCAGTAAATACCTGCAGCAAATGCAACGGAAAGAACGGCAATAGTAAAGTACTCGCTTATCTTATTAATTACATTATTAAGCTCCGATTCCTTTTTTTCTTTATTATATTCCTGGTTCCATAGTTGCGTTAAATAACTTTGATCCACGGGTTTTATCACCTCCAGTTCAATACTTCCGCCTACCTGTCTGCCTCCGGCGTATATCACTTCTCCGGCTTTTTTATAAACAGGTAAAGATTCTCCGGTAACAAAAGAATAATCTATTTCGGCAGTACCTTTTAACAACTTTGCATCAGCCGGAATCAGTTCGCTGCTCCTTATCAAAATACGGTCTTTTTCTTTCAACTTTTCCAAAGGTATTGTCTCCTCTTTACCTTCTTTTATAACGGTAACGGCAACCGGAAAATATGATTTGTAATCCCTGTCAAACGACAATGCACGGTATGTTTTACTCTGGTACCACTTTCCGATTAAAAGAAAAAAGACCAACCCCACAAGTGAATCCATATAACCTATTCCCCTGCCCGTAAAAATATCGTAAGAGCTTTGTATAAAAAGTGTGAAAATTCCCAAAGTAATTGGAACATCAATATTTATAATTTTGTGTTTTAAACCTTTTATCGCCGACAAGTAATAATCGTTGGCACTGTAAAAAACCACAGGTAACGCCAAAACAAAACTCATGTAACCGAAAAATTTTGTAAATAGTCCGGAAAGTTGATCTCCACCGGGTAAATATTCGGGGAAATTATAAAGCATTACATTTAAAAAACTAAATGCCGCCACTCCTATTTTAAGTAACAAATCCCTGTTTGAGTTACTTTTTTTCTCGTTACCGAGTTGATCCAGGGTTATCTCCGGAACATAATGTATGGAGACCAGTAATTCGACAAGCTGACGTAATGAAACCGCCTTATTATTAAATGTAATAGAAACCTTCTTTTGCGGGAAATTAACATTCGAAGCTATTATCCCCGGATTTATCGTATGTAAATTTTCAAGCAGCCAAATACAGGATGCACAATGAATGGCAGGAATGAAAAGCGTTACTTTACTTATATCTCCGTCTGAAAAATCAAGAAGTTTTTCCTTTATCTCGTCCAGATCAAGGTATGCATATTTATTTCCGACATCGGCTTTTTCAATTTTGATGCCTGACATCGGTTGGATTTCGTAATATTTATCGAGTTTTTTTTCATTGAGAATCTGGTAAACCGTTTTGCAACCGTGACAGCAAAACGGTTTACCGTCCCACATTACCGGATTGGGACCGCAATCTTCCCCGCAATGAACACACTTCCGTCCCATTTAACAGTATTTACTTTACTTTATCCTTAACAAAAGTAATCTGCCACATTCCCCTCAAATCACCTTTTTTAAAACCTGTTGCTTTATCTTCGGGATAATATTTTTTAATCATTTTAAGACGGTTTTCCGATATTTGTTCACCGGGCATACCATGACATTTTAAGCAAGCATCTTTATTCAAGATAATAGGCGCATAGTAAACGGGGTTACCTTTGGCATTAACAACAACTTTTGGTTTCAAAGGTTTTCCTTCCGATAACAGTTTTTCATACTCATTGAAAACGGTAGCACTCTCGGCATCCAGAAAATCAAAAGGATTTCTATTTTTCCCGGCTACCCTTTTAATTTTTACACCATAAGCCGATGATAACGAATCCTGTAAAAACATTGCCTTTTTATGACAATAACTCAATGCAGTATCAAATCCTCCCGATTTAACGGCATGTTTTAAATTTTTTTGCAAAATCATTGCAGTAGTTTTGCTGATACTTGCACCTCTTTCCACATATTTTGACAAATCCGATTTAACGGATTCCTTTTTATCACTTTTATTGCTTGACGAACAAGAATATACTCCGAAAATTACAACTGCTAAAAGTATTATTTTCCACTTCATATTTTATTTGTTTTTATCTGTTTCCACTTCAAAAACTTCCAATACTTCTCCTACATAACGCAGGTCTTTTCCAGCAAGCGGATGATTAAAATCCATGGTAACGGACTCATCCATTATTTTTATCATTTTACCGATATGGGGATTTCCGTTGTTATCATGCATCCTCACTTTTTTCCCGGGTTGGAAAAACTCTTCATCAATTTTACCGTCTATTGCAAAAGTTTCTTTCGGAATATCAAAAATGGCATAAGTATCAACAGGACCGTAAGCGTTCTCGGCTTTTATCACAAAATCAAATTTGTCACCTTCCGAAAGCCCCGTAAGGTTTTTCTCAAAATCGGGAAACAAATGTCCGATACCGAATCTGAAAACAGGCGGATTCTCGACGGGAGTCTCCTCCAGTAACGAACCGTCCTTTGCATCATAAAGTTTGTAAATAACTTTTGCCAATTTGCCGTTTTCTATTTTCATTGAAGTATTTTTGTGCAAATATATTAATGTAATTAGATTATTAAGAATTATTTTAAATAATTAACCGCATGAAAAAAATCAACGGTCTTTTTCTTTTATTGTTTTATGTTTTTCAGGTAAACGGACAACCCCTTGAAAAATTAATTGAAGAACACATTATATGGTATAAAAATCCCGCAACCGAATGGATAGATGCATTACCTGTTGGTAACGGGCATATCGGTGCAATGGTATATGGCAGAACCGGTAAAGAACATATCCAGCTGAATGACGACTCTTTATGGCCGGGTAAAGAGGATTGGGATTTACCTCCCGGAACAAAGAAAGATGTTGAAGAAATCAGAAAATTTCTTTTTGAAGGAAACAATGTAGCTGCCGACTCGGTGTTTGTGGGAAAATTTTCCAACAAAGGGATAAGAAGATCACATCAAACTTTGGGAGATTTGTATATTGACTTGGGTTTTAAAAATACCTCAAAATACCGTCGTCAGTTGGATATTGAAAAAGCCGTTTTCACAGCAACATATTTTACCGAAAAAAATAAAATCACGGAAAAGGTAATAGCTTCAAATCCGCATGATGTTATTGCCATAGAATATACTTCATCGAAAAAAGGCGGTTTATCGGGAAGAATAGAAATATCCAGACCTAAAGACAAAGGTGTTCCTACCGTAAAAGTATATACAAAAAACGGTCGTTTGTATATGGACGGTGAAGTTACCCAACGCGGAGGCAAATTCCGTTCAAAACCATACGTAATAACCGACGGTGTTAAATTCCAAACCGTTGTAAAAGTTAAAACAACAGACGGTAAAGTTATTGCCGGCAAAGATTATCTGGAAATTAAAAACGCTTCAAAAGCCGTAATTTACGTGATTAATAATACTTCCTATTATTATGACGATTACAAGGAAAAAAACAAACGACAACTTTCGGAGTTAAAAAATATTTCTTATGACGAACTTCTGAAAGAACACATAAAAGATTACCGGAAATTTTACAAAAGAGTTTCGTTGGCATTGGCCGAAAAAGACATGTCGGCTATACCTACCGACGAGCGCATCAAAAATATTAAAGAAGGTGGAGATGACCCCGGTTTTGAGACTTTACTTTTCCAGTTCGGGAGATATTTGTTAATAAGTTCGTCAAGACCCGGAACTAATCCTGCCAACTTACAAGGATTGTGGAATAAAGACATTGTCGGCGCCTGGAATGCCGACTATCATCTAAACATAAATTTACAAATGAATTATTGGGCTGCAAATGTTACCGCACTTGATGAATTGACTATGCCTTTTTTCGATTTTACCGACAAGCTGCTGGAAAACGGAAAAGAGGTAGCACAAAAAAACTTCGGATGCCGCGGCAGTTTTGCACCCCATGCCACCGACTTGTGGGCCACTGCATGGTTAAGGTCTCCAACTACATACTGGGCTTGCTCGATGGGAGCACCCGGTTGGCTTATGCAACATTATTGGAACTATTTTGCTTTTACGGGCGATACCTCTTTTCTAAAAAACCGTGTTTATCCCAAAATTCGCGATGTAACTCAATTCTACAGCGACTGGCTTATAACCGACCCTCGTGACAGCACATTGATTTCAGCTCCTTCCACATCTCCCGAAAACAGGTATTATAACGACAGAGGAGAAAAAGTTGCAGCTTGTTTGGGAAGTGCAGTGGATCAGCAAATAATAGAAGAAGTTTTCAGGCACTACATAAAAACTTGCGACATTCTCGAGAAAAAAGATTCACTTTATAACAAGGTAAAAAAACAATATTCACGTCTGAGGCCCGGTTTTGTAATCGGCAGCGACGGAAGGATACTTGAATGGGACAGGGAATATAAAGAAACCGAACCCGGTCACAGACACATGTCGCATGTTTACGGTTTCTTTCCCGGTGATGCGGTTTCGAAAGAAACATCTCCCGAAATATTTAAAGCAGTTAAAAAAACCGTTGATTACAGAATTGAACACGGTGGAGCGGGTCCGGGATGGAGCAGGGCATGGTTGATCAATTTAGACGCAAGGTTTCTTGATGGCGATGAAGCTGAAAAAAACATCAAAATTTTCATCAAAAAATCTTTAAGCAATAACCTTTTCTGTTTACATCCGCCTTTTCAGATTGACGGTAATTTCGGATACACTTCCGGTGTTGCTCAAATGTTACTTCAATCGTACGAAAAAGATATTATAAGAATACTACCCGCTTTACCGTCAACATGGAAAACGGGGTATGTGAAAGGATTGCGTGCCAGAGGAGGGATTTCCACCGAAATATATTGGAAAAACAATAAAGCAAATAAAGTGGTATTAAAAGCTAAATTTCCGCGTTCTTTTACCATGATTGTCAACGGAAAAAAAATACCCGTAAACATTAAAGGCGGTGAAACAAAAACTTTTGAGCTTTAAGAAAAGCCAAATTTTTCACGGACATAAAAAAAGCTGCCCGATGAACAGGCAGCTTTTTTGTTAGTCAAAAAGTTTACTTGATATCACTGAAATAACGCATAAACTGCATTCTTTCGTAAACATTGTTATTATCATCGGCTTTGTGGGCAAGTTTACCTCTGAATTGATCGATATAAAGAAATCCTTTTCTATCCATCCAGTTATGAATATCATTCAACATTGTTGACAGATACTCAATACCATGTTTGTATAATGTTGACGAAACCTGAACAACTTTAGCTCCTGCAAGCAACATTTTAACAACATCTTCACCGGTATGAATACCTGTTGTTGCAGCCAGATCAGCATTAAGTTTGTTTGACATTATGCCCATCCAACGCAAAACATTATACATTTCCTGTTTTGTACTGAAAATATCAGCATGAGTAACCTTAATGTTTTCAACATCGATATCCGGAGCTGCAAAACGGTTGAAAAGAACAAGTGCATCAGCACCTTCTTTTTCAAGGTTCAGCAAAACTTTTCCCAGATTCGAAAAATAAGGACTAAGTTTTACCGCTACCGGAATGGACACTTTTTCTTTTACCTTTTTTAAGATATCGTAATAAACCCGCTCATTTTCGTTACACTCCTTGTCGGTATCAAAAGGCATTACGAAGATATTCAGTTCGATAGCATCTGCGCCCGCCTGTTCTATTTGCTTTGCAAAACTTGTCCACTCCAAAGCGGTAACGGCATTTATACTTGCAATAACAGGAATTGTTGTTTTGCTTTTAGCTCCTTTAATGAGCTCAATATATTTTGTAACTTCTTTTTCTTTGATATGAACATCGATGTAATCCAAAGTTTCGGAATATTCATCATAAGCAAAGCTGTCTTCTTTCATCTTTTTAAGATCATGCTCCGCTTCAAGTAGTATTTGTTCTTCAAAAATAGATTTGAGAACAACTGCACCGGCACCGTTTTGATCCAATTTAACGATATCTTCAACGCTGTCGGTAAGTCCCGAACTTGCAACCACAACCGGATTACGCAGTTCAAGTCCCATATATTTTGTGCTAAGATCTGCCATAATTTTCTTTTTTATTTATTTTCAAATATACTAAAACAAAGGAGTTTATCAAAAACCCCTTTCAGTAAGTTTAGTTGGCTTTTACCTTTTCCTGTATATACTTATTGATACCGGCAGCTGCTTTTCGACCGTCACCCATTGCAAGAATAACGGTAGCACCACCGCGGACAATGTCACCACCCGCAAAAATATCGGGAATGGAACTTTGCATTGTTTCTTTATCAACAACTATTGTTCCCCAGCCGGTCATTTCAAGGTCTTTAAGACTTGAAGGAACGATAGGGTTAGGCGACACACCTACTGCAACAATAACGAGGTCAACGTCAATATCAAATTCCGAACCTTCAATCGGAACGGGACGACGGCGTCCGGAAGCATCAGGCTCGCCAAGTTCCATTTTTTGCACCCTCATTTTATTTACACGGCCGTTTTCATCGGCAAAATATTCAATGGGGTTATGAAGGTTTAGGAACTCTACTCCTTCTTCTTGAGCATGGTGAACTTCCTCTACACGTGCCGGCATTTCCTGAATAGAACGACGGTAAACAATCATTGCACGTTCGGCACCGAGACGTTTAGCCGTTCTAACGGAGTCCATTGCAGTGTTACCGCCTCCGATAACGGCAACGTTCTTACCTTTCAAAACAGGTGTATCATACTCTTCACTTGAGGCTTTCATCAAGTTAACCCGTGTAAGATATTCGTTAGAAGAAAAGATACCATTGTAGTTCTCACCCGGAATATTCATAAAACGCGGTAATCCTGCTCCGCTACCTACAAAAAACGCTTGATATCCCTCAGCTCTCAAATCTTCAAAACTTGCTGTTTTTCCGACTATGAAATCGGTACGGAATTTAACTCCCATTTTACGCATGTTTTCAATCTCAACATCAACTATTTCGTTGGGGAGACGGAATTCGGGAATACCGTATTTCAATACACCGCCAATTTCATGAAGCGCCTCGAAAACAGTAACATCATAACCGAATTTTGCCAAGTCGCCGGCAGCTGCCAATCCTGCTGGTCCCGAACCTACGACAGCAACTTTTATACCGTTGGATTCGGCAATTTCGGGTATTGACATTTTACCGCTGTTTCTTTCGTAATCGGCAGCAAAACGTTCCAGATTACCTATTGCAACGGCAGGTTTTTTCAACTTCTGGTTATAAAAACATTGTAATTCGCACTGTTTTTCCTGGGGACAAACACGACCACAAACTGCAGGTAAAGCATTAGTTTGTTTGATAACCTTTGCTGCACCGAGAAAATCGTGCGATTCTATCTTTTTAATGAAATGAGGTATATCTATACCAACGGGACATCCTATTGTACAAGTGGGTTCCGGGCAATCGAGGCAACGGGTTGCTTCCAAAACCGCCATATCTTCCGTTAAACCGAGGTTTACTTCAAGTGAGTTTGTTGCTCTTATAGCCGGATCTTGCTCGGGCATTTTAACACGTTCAATGCTCGTACGCTCTTTTGCTTTTTTACTTTTTCTGAGTTCTGTACGCCAAGCGTCCGGTCTTCCTTTTTTAATATATTCTGCTATCTTTTCCATTATTTTACGCTTTCAACGGTTTTTAAATATCTTTCGTAAGCTTCACGCTCTTCTTTTTTGTAAGCGCCCATACGCATAAGCATCTGATCCCAGTCAACCTGGAATGCGTCAAATTCGGGACCGTCAACACAAACAAACTTTGTTTTTCCACCTATCGAAATACGACAAGCCCCGCACATGCCTGTTCCGTCAACCATAATTGTATTCAAACTGACATCCGTTGGAATATTGTATTTCTTTGTTGTCAAACTACCGAATTTCATCATTATGGCAGGTCCTATAACAACGGCTTTGTTAACTTTTTCGCGTTGGATAACTTCTTCCATTCCGGCAGTTACCAAACCTTTTTTACCGTAAGAACCGTCATCGGTCATAACAATTACTTCGTCGGAATATTCGCGCATTTCATCTTCAAGGATTACAAGTTCCTTTGTTCGTCCGGCAATAACGGATATAACACGGTTACCGGCTTCTTTAAATGCTTTAACAATAGGCAATAAAGGTGCCGCTCCCACACCTCCGCCGGCACACAATACGGTACCTACTTTTTCGATATGAGTAGCTTTTCCCAACGGACCCACAACATCAAGAATCTTGTCTCCTTCATTCATTGCAAGGAGTTTTGCAGTAGTAACACCAACACGCTGAACCACAAGCATTATGGTTCCTTTTTCCGGATCGCTGTCAGCAATCGTCAGCGGAATCCTTTCCCCTTTTTCGTCAAGTCTGATTATTACAAAATGTCCCGCTTTTCTTGATTTGGCAATCTCGGGAGCTTCTATAATCAGTTTTGCGACATTTGCGGAGAAAAACTCTTTTTCTAAAATCTTATTCATTTCCGTTAAATATCTAGATTAGTTATATTTATTTTAAGTGCGCAAAATTATACTTTTAAACCTTTACATTATATCTTTTAAATTTAGATATGTTATATATATCTGACAATCTGTATTTTGCGTTTATAATTTATTTTGATTCTATTCAATTTACATTTTTACCATCCGATGCCGGTTCACAATTTTACAACTTTTGTTTTCCGGCGATTCAATAACCTAAAAAATCTTTTAATTCATCAATTGATTTGGGTTTGGCAATTATCTTTTTATTGCGATCCAAAACAAAAAATGTGGGTGTGCCGTTAACTCCGTATTCCAACGGAATTTTGCCGTCCCAACCCTTTCCTTCGGCAATTGTAATCCAATTATATTTATATTTTTTTACGGCTTCCCGGGCATTTTCAGAATTCTCATCCACAGATACGGCGACAACTTCAAATTTACCTTTATTATTGTCATACAAATCTTTTAAAACGGGCAAAGCTTCCTTTACGCAGTGTGGACACCAGCTTGCCCAAAACACCAACACCGTTGTATCGGCATCGATTTTATAAAGGTCTATAATTTTACCGTTAATATCTTTGGCTTTAAATCCGGGTGCCGGGGCTCCCACCTGCAACCTTTTGGCCATTTCCAATTTTTCGGAAACCTCTTTTCTTGTCTCATCCTCACAAATATTATCGGAAGCTTTTTCATCGGCAAGGTAAACCAATAAATCATCAAAGTTTACCGACTCAAAACCGTCAACCAAATACTTCATCAGCCAACCGTATACTTCCCCGTTCAAAGTAGCTTTTTCCAACAAAGTATCAATTGCCGGTTTCATCGCTTCCTGCACTTCTTTAAACCCCATTCCTTTAGATTGATAAAGCTGAAGATAACCCAAAACTTTAGCCGATAAAAAAGGTGTGTTTATTAATGATTCATCGGAGAAATCCACATTATCAAGGTAATGGGCTTTTAACCATTCTTTTTCATCTTTTCCCGCTTTTTCCGCCGGCGGATATACGGGGAGATCGGATTTAATATATTTAACAGCCAGGAAGCCGGGATATTTTTCTTCGTCAACTTTAACAAGACTGTCCAACTGATAAATCAACTTATTGTAATATGCAGACAGCTCTTTGTAAAAAGGGTCATCCTTGGGATAATCTTTTAATAAAGGCTTTAAAAGATTTATCTTATACTCGTTATTCTTTTTTCTGTAAACATAATCGTAATAAATCTTGTTTTCTTCAGATTCGATAAATTTTATATTATCATTTTTTGTTGAACCGTTAGCAACAAACCTGATGTTTTCATCATTAAACACAACCTCGAACATATTATCCGGAGGTATAAAAATGTCGTAAATTCCGGGATTGGCATCTTGAGGAAGTTCAAACACAAAATATCCGGCACCGTCTGTCTTGGCAGTATCAACAACTTGTTGGTCGCCGTTAACATATTTTATCAGCAATGCATCTTTACCGGCAGCCCCGGCAACAACCCCTTCTATTTTATAATGTTGGGAAAACAGATTCAAAGATGTTAAATACAAAACTATCAGTACGGTAAATCTCATAAATATTAAAGTTTTTAGTAAAGATTTTCAAATTTAAAATTTAATGCACAAAACCGTATAACGTAAAAGGTTAAAGTAAGTTAAGAATTTCATTTTTTATCACGTCTTAATAAATCTCCGGAGTAAATAAAATTTCATACAATCATAACTATCTTTGTTTGCAAAATCACACCATGTATATTAAAATAGAAGTAACGGGAAAAACAGGCATTATAACTTTGGACAACGACAAAAAGCATAATTCACTTGATTTGGAAATGCTTGCCGAAATAAACGATGCCGTCGATTATCTTAAAAACGAAAAGGTAAGAACATTAATTATAAGAAGTAATCCAGGTTCCAAGGTTTGGTGTGCCGGATTACGTATAGATCAACTTCCGGACCCGGAAAAAGACAGCGTACCTTACGAGTATCCTTTGGAAAAAACGTTAAACAAACTTGAAGATTTTCCCGGAGCCGTTATAGCTATGATAGAAGGCAGCGTTTGGGGCGGAGGCTGCGAGCTTGCTTTTGCATGTGATATTTTGATAGGTACACCCGGTTCCTCTTTTGCCATAACTCCCGCAAAATTAAACGCTCCTTATAATCCCGTCCAAGTCCAAAGGGTATTGAGTCTTGTTGAAACCAATATAGCCAAAGAGCTTTTTTTCACGGCCTCACCCATAAAAGCCGGCAGAGCTTTAGAACTGGGTATTCTTAATCACGTGGTTGAAAAAGAAAGGTTGGATAAGTTTACATTTGAAATGGTTGAAAAGATAAACTCAAATGCTCCGCAAAGTATAGCACTTTTGAAAAAAGAGATAAATGCCATAAGCAGAAATCAAATTGAAAACCTTAAAAACATTGACGAAATAAAAGACTTTATAAAAGAGATGTTTTACAGTTTTGATTTCGCGGAAGGAAAAAAAGCATTTTTGGAAAAGAGAAGACCTGCATTTAAAGGCAAATAAAAAAGCCCCGCAGCATTAGCAGGGCTTATATTACGGAAAACAAAGATTACGTGCACTAATCAACATCCTTGTTAAGGTAAGGATTCCCTTTGTTGATAACTATGTTATTATTGGAATCGAGACCCAATGAATAGCGTTTTGTTTCATCGGCTTGCGAAGGAGCGGAATTATCCAAATCCAAATTTTTCCTTTTATAAGCAGGTGTATTTTCCATTTCGGTAAAAGAAATATTTTCGGAAAGTCCTATTAGTTTATTTCTTCTTTCCTCCGCATGTTTTGATTTTTCACCGGTTTTCTTCACATAAAACACCTCATTCCCGTCCGTTTTTTCCGGTTCACTTTCCGAAGATTTTTCCTCACTGTTAACAGGTTTTTCTTTAACGTGGATTTCTTCCTCTTTCTTTTCACTTTTGGCATCACCGTTATCCTCCGCTAAATCAGGCTCCTGCGAGAAAAGGTCATGAACTATCTTTCCGGTTTCTTTATTTTCGCTTCCGGATTTTTCAACACCATTTTCAATTTCCGGTTTATTTTCCGTATCTAGAGTCATTTCAACCTCTTCTTCACGCTTTTCATCTTTATTAATCAAACGGGGTTCGTCATTTTCCTCCTTTTCAACAATTTCAACCGGTTTGGCGTTTGATTCAACATTTTTGGCATCCTCCGTCTCGTCAGTGATTTTATAAATTATTTTTTTTTCGTTTTCATTTCCGGAGGATTTTTTCTTTTTCTTATCAAAACCGGTAGCAATAATGGTAACACTTAATGCATCTCCGAGTGAAGGATCTATTCCGTTACCCCATATAATATTGGCATCATTATTACCCGGAGACACTTTATTTTGAATATAATTTGTAATCTCTTCTATCTCATCCATTGTCAACTCTTTTTCACCGGTAATAATATGGAGTAATATGTCGCTTGCACCCGTTATATCGTTGTCATCGAGAAGAGGCGAGTTCAAAGCTTCTTCAACCGCATCTATAGCCCTGTCGTCCCCTTCAGCCGTTGCTGAACTCATGATAGCTTTTCCGCTTTCATTTTCAGTCATAACGGTTTTGACATCCTCAAAATCGACGTTAACATATCCGGGAACGGTAATAAGTTCGGCAATACCTTTAGCTGCTGTTTTCAAAATATCGTCGGCTTTTGAAAAAGCCTCCCTTAACGACAGATCACCGTAAAGTTCGCGTAATTTACTATTGCTAATTACAATAATGGTATCCACATGTTTACGCAGTTCTTCTATACCTGCCTGTGCAAGACGCACACGTTTGGAACCTTCCCATTCAAAAGGCAAAGTAACAATTCCAACGGTAAGAATTCCCATTTCTTTTGCCACTTCGGCAATAACAGGTGCAGCTCCTGTTCCGGTGCCTCCTCCCATTCCCGCTGTTATGAATAACATTTCCGTTTCACCTTCCAAGGCTTTTTTAATCTCATCCAAAGAATCAATGGCGGACTGACGTCCTACTTCAGGACGCGACCCGGCACCGAGACGTCTGTTACCCAGTTTAAGTTTGTAAGGTACCGGACTTTTTTTAAGGGCTTGAATATCCGTATTACAAACAACAAAATCAACACCTTTTATACCCTGTTGATACATGTAATCAACGGCATTACTACCTCCGCCGCCAACGCCTACAACTTTTATTATATTGGGAAATTCTTCCACTTCAAATTCAATACCGGCATCTTCGTTAAAAGTTTCATCATTAAAATGTAAACCTTCCATTTCCATATTATTTGTATTGTCAATATTTTCCATTTTACAACTTATTTTATGTTAGCACTATTTTTCCTTTATTAATAAGTCTCCTTTGTTTCGGTAGCCGGATCATTTTCAAACCACTTTTTCAGGCTCTCAAGAAAACCCGAAAGACTACTGTTCCTGCTTTTTTTGGTTTTCTTATGTCTTTTAGAACTATCTGTTGACTCTTCTTCAATTGCTTTTCTTATCACGTTACGTTTCAAACCTTCAATAACCAGACCCACACCTGTTGCAAAAATCGGTGAAGAGATTTCTTCATCGTTATTTACCGAAAGATGTTCGTTAGGATAACCTATTCTGGTATCCATTCCGGTAATATATTGTGCCAACTGGTCAATGTGTTTTAACTGCGAACCGCCACCTGTAAGCACTATACCTGCAATAAGTTTCTTTTTTTGTCCCGAATTTTTGATTTCATTATCTACCTGCGTCAAAATTTCTTCAAGTCGTGCTTCGATAATATGCGCCAAGTTCTTCAATGTTATCTCTTTAGGAGGTCTTCCTCTTAGACTCGGTATTGCAACCACCTCGTTGTCACTGTTTTTTTCAGCCAGTGCCGAACCGAATTTTATTTTAAGAGCTTCGGCATGTTTGCGTATTATTGAACAACCTTCTTTAACATCTTCGGTAATAATCTGCCCTCCGAAAGGAATTACGGCGGTATGATAAATAATGTCGTCTTTAAAAATAGCTATGTCTGTTGTTCCTCCACCGATATCCACCAATACAACTCCGGCTTCACGTTCTTCGTCACTCAAAACGGCTTCGGCGGACGCAATAGGCTCAAGTATCAATGCATCCACTTCCAAACCCGCTTGTTTTACACAAGTGTAAATATTACGTGCGGCTGCCGTCTGCCCGACAATAATATGGAAGTTTGCAGCCAATGTACTTCCCAACATGCCTTTGGGTTCGCGGATACCGTCTTCGTCATCAATAATAAAATATTGAGGTATAACATCGAGAATTTCCTCGCCGGGAGCCATACTTATTTTATACATACTTTTTATCAAAGTATCTATTTCTTCCTGCGAAATAGGCTCATCGGGGTTTTCCCTTATGATGTTACCCCTGTGTTGCAAACTGCGGATATGCTGACCCGCAATACCAACATGAACCCTGTGAATTTCCACATCGGATTCTTCTTCGGCAATTTTTACGGCTTTTTTAATGGAGTTAACGGTATTTTCAATATTTGCGACAACACCTCTTTTAACTCCCAAGGACTCAGCCTTGCCGTATCCCATAATTTCAATTTTTCCGTGCTCGTCTTTTCTTCCGACGATACACGCAATCTTTGTCGTTCCAATGTCTAAACCGACAATGATTTCAGGTTCTTTGTTTTCCATAATACTTAATTTTTAGTGCACACTATTTGATTTTTATATTTTAAATTCACTTCTTTATATTTGTTCCACCCTTCGTAAACCAGTGCTTTCTTGTAAAAAAGCGTAAGGTTAGTAAGCTTCTCATCAATATTATCAAGTTTCCCGAGATTTATTACATCGGTACCGAAAAGCGGAACCATGTTGAATTCACCTTTGCTGTTATAATAATATTCACCGGCTAAAGATTTAACAAAAGGATATTCATCAACTTTTAATGCCAAAGTCAAAATATCTTTCAAAACACCGGACCGGTAAACGGTATCGAAAATATTTTCATGTCCCATTATTTTATGAAACCTGAAATATCCGTTTGCCACCTTTACCCTTGGTGCGTATTTACCGCTCAACGGTATTATATTTCCTTGCTTATCCAGATAGAAACCGGTGCTACCTTTCGGGAATACCCTTAAAAACGGTTCCGCTTCATGAATGTTAACCATTAAATCACCTTCGATTGTAACAAAGACATCGGCTTCACTTATCCAAGGATTTCTCAAAAGTTCATCTTCAATAATTTCTTTCCGAACGTTCTTAATTTTCACACTGTCGGGCAAATGTTTTTTGACAATACCGTAAACATAATCTTTATCAACAAAACCGTTTTCACTTTGCCGTGCAATGTTTACTTTTACCTTATTCAATTTGCCGTTAATATGTTCGTTGTAAAAATACACGGCCAATGCCGTCACGGCCAGCGTGAAGACTATCAGAAATAATATTTGAAAAAATCTTTTCATCTTTTCTTCAACACCTTTTCTATTTTATCAAGCATTAAACCTATATCTCCCGCACCCAACGTCAATAACACCTCAGGTTTGTTTGTTTCCAAATATTTTAAAAGTCCGTCTTTCGACATAATCTTCTTGTTACCGTTTTTCACCTTATCAAGTATTAACCCGGAAGTTACTCCCGGCATAGGCTTTTCCCGTGCAGGATATATTTCAAGCAAAATCAATTCGTCCAACTTTTCGAGGGAACGTGCAAAATCTTCCGCAAAATCTTTTGTCCTGCTGTAAAGATGAGGTTGAAACACTCCGGTTATTTTTTTCCCGGGATATAATTTCTTTACCGCATCAATGGTAACTTCCAACTCACGGGGATGATGAGCATAATCGTCTATGAAAACAATATCACCGTCATCTATTTTATAATCAAACCTTCTTACCACACCTTCATAACTTTCCAAACCTTGCTTTATCAATTTAGCGTCAACTCCCAATTCCTTAGCCACCGCCGATGCCGCCAATGCATTTTCTACGTAATGATTTCCCGGAACGCGTGATATTATGTTTCTTACCGTTACATCACCGCAAACAAGATCAAATACATATTTACCGTCAACCAACTTTACTTTACCGGCAGTACAAACTGCATCACCTTCCAGCGTATATGCTATTTTACGAGCCGGTATATCTTCAAAAAGATTGATGTTTTTATGATGAACCAGCAACCCGTTTTCCGGAATCCTTAAAGCAAAATCACGAAAAGCTTTTTCCAAAGCCCCTCTCCCACCGTATATATCAAGATGATCGGCTTCCACGGATGAAACTATAGCAATACCGGGATGCAATTTCAAAAACGAACGGTCGTACTCATCCGCTTCGAGCACCAATATTCCGTTTTTACCCGATGATATATAATTTGTTCCGTAGTTTTTTGAAATACCTCCCACCAGAGCCGTAACATCTTTACCGGCTTGCTTCAACAAATGAGTAAGAAGTATGCTTATACTTGTTTTGCCGTGTGTACCTGCCACAGCAACAGTGAAATTATTTTTGGAAATCTCACCTAGTATTTCCGAACGCTTTTTAAGGTCGTATCCTTTCTCTTTAAAATATACCAGTTCTTTATTTCCGGAGGGTATTGCAGGTGTATAGATAACAGCGTCCACACCCGAAGGTATTTTATCCGGATTTTCATCATAATGAATTATCATTCCTTCAGACTCCAGAGCACGGGTCAGAGGTGTTTCTGTAAGGTCATAGCCGTATATGGTAATGCCTCTGTCGTTAAAATAACGGGCAAGGGCACTCATACCTATGCCACCTATTCCCAAAAAATACGCTATGTCACCCTTTTTTAACATATTTATTTTTTACCCTCCATAAGTTTTTCAACCTGTTCCACTATTTTCCCCGTAGCATCGGGAGTTTTAAACTTTTCAAGTTTATTTTTTATTTCTTGTTTTTTTTCTTCCGAATTAATCAAGTCAATAACCGTTTCAGCCAGTTTTTCAATCGCATCTTTTTCCTTTAATAAAAGTGCCGCACCATTTTCCGCCAACGTTAAAGCGTTTTTTGTTTGATGATCTTCGGCAGCTGTAGGCAGTGGTATGAAAATAGCGGGTTTACCCACCGCCACTATTTCGGCTAGTGCTATCGCTCCGGCTCTTGAAACCACGACATCCGCAACGGCATAAGCATAGTCCATTTTATTGATAAATTCATAAACTTTTACTCTGCCTGCGGCGCTGCTTTCCCTTGTAACCTTAACGGCTTCGGGATAAAATGCTTTGCCGGTCTGCCAAATCACCTGCACCCCGGCATCCAATATTTTTTTTAGGTTTTCTTTTACAGCCAAATTTATACCTCTGGCACCCTGACTTCCTCCCACTATCAACAAAACAGGTTTATCCTCCTCAACATTAAAAAACTTAACAGCGTCCTTTTTATCAACCTTCATTTCCAATATTTCTTTCCTGATAGGGCTACCTGTTACAACCATTTTATCCTTAGGAAAATATTTTTCCATTCCTTCGTGAGCAACACAAATTACATCCACGCTTTTAGACAAAATCCTGTTGGTAACTCCCGGATAAGAATTTTGCTCCAATATCAAAGTGGGAACACCTTTTTTTGATGCTTGAAACAATAGCGGACCGCTGGCATAACCGCCCGTACCTATGGCAACATCGGGTTTAAACTTTTTAATTATCCTTTTTGCTTTACACAAACTGCTAACCAGTTTTAACGGAAATGACAAGTTACCCAATGTCAATCTCCTTTGAAAACCGCTTATCCAAAGACCTTCAATATCATAACCAGCCGCCGGAACTTTTTCCATTTCCATACGCCCTTTGGCTCCCACAAAAAGGATTTCGCTTTGCGGGTATTTCTCTTTAAGCTTGTTGGCAATAGCAACCGCAGGGAAAATATGCCCCCCGGTTCCTCCTCCGCTTAATAATATTTTAGGTCTGTTTTTCATCACAAAATTTTTATTCCAAAACAGGCTCTGCTTCAGTATTTATAACACCCTCTTCCAAAGTCCTTTTTTCCATCTCCTCAATCTCACGGCTAACACTTAAAATTATCCCTATAGCCAAACTACTGAACCACAAGGATGTTCCTCCCATACTTACCAACGGCAACGGTTGTCCGGTTACCGGCAAAAGTCCCACTGCCACACCCATGTTTATCATAGCTTGAAGCACCAAGCTGAAAGCCATACCGATAACCATAAATTTGCCGAAAAGTGTCGGCGATTTCAATGCGATCCGTATCGCCCTGAAAAAGAATACCAAATACAAAAACACAATAAAAGCTCCACCTATCAACCCGTATTCTTCAATTATTATTGCATAAATAAAATCGGAATATGGGTGTGGCAAAAAGTGTTTTTGAGTACTGTTGCCTGGTCCTTTTCCCCACAAACCTCCCGATGCAATAGCAATTTTTGCCTGTTCCACCTGATACGGCACCTCTTTTTTATCTTTATCAAAAAATGTTTCAATACGTTTTTTCCATGTGGGATATCGCCATTGGTGTCCTTCGGGCATCAAAGAAAGAACAAACATTATCAAGGCAAAAACCACAACCAATACCGAAATAAACCCCAAAATATGCAACACCCTTACCCTGCCGACAAAAAGCAACACCAAACTTATTACCGCCACAAGTGCCGCAGTGGAGAAGTTTGCGGGCATAATGGGAAAAACAACAAAAACTATCGGCACTAACAAAGGCAAAAAGCCCGCTTTAAAATCTTTAATGACATCTTGTTTAATGGAAAGTTGACGTGCTAAAAACACGATGAGTGTAAGTTTCGCAAGGTCGGATGTTTGAAACGTAAGTCCTATCAACGGGATTTTAAGAACACGTGTTGCCTGGTTTATGTTTTCCCCGAAAAAGAGAGTTATAAACAATAATGGAATGGCAACATAAAGTGCTATCTGGAAAATACGCGAAAAATAGGTGTATTTGAGTTTTGATGCCAAATACATAAAAAACAGTCCGAAAGCCAGAATTATGGCATGTTTTGTCATATAATACATCGTATTACCACCCTTGAATTTGAATGCAAGGGTAACGGTTGAGCTGTAAACGGTAAGCAACGAAACTATGCTCAACAGCAAAACCACAGTCCAGATAACCCTGTCGCCTTTGAAATATGTTAATATCCCTTTCAATTTCTTGTTTGTTTATAAAGCTTTAACCGCATTTTTAAATTTATCACCTCTATCTTGATAATTTTCGAAAAGATCAAAACTTGCACATGCCGGAGACAACAGAACTATATCGCCTTTTTGCGCAAGTTGATAAGCAGCCTCCACGGCATCTTCCGCACTCGTTACGTCAACCATCTTATTCACAATATCACCGAAAACCTCATGAAGTTTCGAATTGTCTTTTCCCAAGCAAACTATGGCTTTAACCTTTTCCCTAACCAACGAAACAAGTCCGGAATAATCATTGCCTTTGTCTTGTCCACCCGCAATCCAAACGGTAGGGGCATCCATTTGCTCCAGGGCATACCATGTCGAATTTACGTTGGTGGCTTTACTATCGTTTATAAATGTGATTCCGTGCACGTTGGCAACATATTCCAGCCTGTGAGGTAAACTCTCAAAATCCATCAGGCTTTGTTTTACCGACTCTTTTCGTATTGCCAACAAGTTAGCGGCAACCGATGCCGCCATCGAATTGTAAACATTGTGTTTGCCTTGTAACGCCAACTCTTCTAATGTCATAATTTCTTCTTTTTTATCTGTTTTTACTATTATTTTATTTTTTACCAACCAAGCACCTCTTTCAAAAGGTCCCTGTTTTAGTGTTACCGGATATTGAACCGGAACTATTTCCCTTTGTGACACTTCACGCTTCACAACAGGATCATCGGCTGTATAGATGAAAGCGTCACCGGAATTCATATTTTGAAGAATGCGGAATTTGGAGTCAATGTATTTTTCAAATTTTCCGTCGTACCGGTCCAGGTGATCCGGAGTAATGTTTGTCAATACCGCAATATCGGCTTTGAAATCAAACATCCCGTCAAGCTGAAAACTACTTATCTCCAGAACGTAATAATCAAAATCGTTTTCAGCAACCTGATATGCAAAGCTTTTACCCACATTTCCGGCAAGTCCCACATTTAATCCCGCATTTTTCAAAATCGAATAGATCAACATTGTTGTTGTGGTTTTGCCGTTAGAACCCGTAACACAAATCTTTTTTGCAGTGGTAAAGCCCGCTGCAAATTCAATTTCGGATATTACCGGCACTCCTTTCCGCTTTGCTTCAATTACAAGCGGTACATTATCAGGAATTCCCGGACTTTTTACAATTTTCCGGGCATCCAAAATCCTGTCCCATGTATGACCGCCTTCTTCAAAATCAATTTCATTTTTTCTAAGAACTTCCCTGTAAACAGGGTCTATTTTTCCGTGATCACTTAAAAAAACCTCAAAACCTTTTCTCGTTGCGAGCACTGCAGCTCCTACTCCCGATTCACCTCCTCCCAATATTGAGATTTTATTGCTCATTTATTTTTACATTTACCTTAATTTCAAGGTTACTATTGTCAAAACAGCCAACATAACTCCCACAATAAAAAACCTCATCACTATCTTGGGTTCCGGAAAACCTTTCTTTTGATAATGATGATGCAACGGAGCCATTAGGAAAACCCTCTTCCCCACTCCGTATTTACGTTTTGTATATTTAAAATAGCTTACCTGAATTATCACCGATAAACTCTCAACAACAAAAATTCCGGCAAGCAACGGTAACAATAGTTCTTTACGTATAATAATTGCAAAAACGGCTATTATACCTCCTATCGCCAAGCTGCCGGTATCACCCATAAACACTTGTGCAGGATAAGTGTTATACCATAAAAATCCCACCGTTGCACCTACAAATGCGCCTATAAAAATGGACAACTCGCCAACGTTGGGGATATACATGATGTTAAGATAGTCGGCAAATATTATGTTACCCGATACCCATGCCAGAATTCCAAGTGTAGCACCGATTATTGCCGACGTCCCAGCCGCAAGTCCATCCATGCCGTCGGTGAGGTTAGCACCGTTGGATACACCCGTAATAATAAAAATCACTAATGGCATAAATACCAGAAAAGCATATTTTTCATAACCGTCGCCAAGCCATTTTAGGAGTACAGCATAGTCGAATTCATTGTTTTTTACAAAAGGTATAGTAGTTTTTGTCGAGTGTATTTCATCGGGTTGAAAATTATAACTGGGTCCGGTTTTTTCCAATTTGTCATAAACATTTACGGAAACGGTTTTGCTTTTTTCACGCACTACAACGTGAGGGTTAAAATATAATACGGCACTTACTATCAAACCCAGTGTAACCTGTGCCACTATTTTCAACTTTCCCTTGAGTCCCTCCTTGTCTTTTTTGAAAACTTTTATGTAATCGTCTATAAATCCGACAGTTCCCAACCAAACCGTAGTAAAAAGCATTAGAATTATGTAGATGTTATCAAGTTTGGCAAACAACAAAGTAGGAATGATTATGGAAGCAACAATAATCAACCCTCCCATTGTAGGTGTACCCTGTTTTTCCAGTTGTCCTTCCAATCCCAAATCCCTTACGGTTTCACCTATCTGTTTTTTTTGCAGGTATCTTATCCAGGTTTTACCGAACAGCATCCCTATCAGCAAAGACGTAATAACAGCCATTGCAGCCCTGAAAGAGAGGAAGTTAAAAACCTGTGCTCCCGGCAAATTTATCGTTTCATCAAGATATTTAAACAAATAATAAAGCATCTCTATAAGTTTTCAAAAATTTCTCGTACTACTTCCCTGTCATCAAAATGATGTCTTACACCGTCAATTTCCTGATAGGTCTCATGACCTTTACCCGCCACCAAAACAATATCACCCGGCTTTGCCAACAATATTGCCGTTTTAATAGCCTCTTTCCTGTCAAGTATTTTCAATGTTGAATTTTTTTTCAAAATATCAACACCTTGATACATATCCTCAATAATTGACTCCGGGTCTTCCGTACGGGGATTGTCAGAGGTAAGTATTAGCCTGTTGCTTAACCTCGAAGCAATCTTTGCCATTTTAGGACGTTTTTCTTTGTCTCTGTCACCGCCTGCTCCAACAACCGTTACAAGCATTTCATTACCCGTTCTTATTTTCTGAATTGTTTTCAGAACATTTTCCAAAGCATCGGGAGTATGGGCATAATCCACTATTACGGTAATCCCGTTAGGTGACCTCAGAACCTCAAACCTTCCTTCTGCACCTCTCAATTTACTAAGTGCGGTAAGAATCTCATGTTTATCTTGTTCCAGCAAAACAGCCGTGGAATAAACAGCCAAAAGATTGTAGGCATTAAATTCACCCACAAGAAACGTGAAAAGACTGTTACCGTCTATATCTATCAACATGCTATCGAAACTACTCTCCAAAACTTTCGCTTTAAAATCGGCAACACTTTTCAGGGCATAAGTGTATTTTGCCGCCCTTGTGTTTTGAATCATCACCTTGCCGTTTTTGTCATCGTTGTTTACCAAAGCAAAAGCTTCAAACGGTAAATCGTCAAAAAATTTCTTTTTAGTTAGCAGGTAATCTTTAAAGGTTTTATGATAATCCAAGTGATCGTGAGTGATATTTGTAAAAACGCCTCCCGTAAACGTAAGTCCGGCAATCCGTTTTTGGTGAATGGCATGGGAGCTGACTTCCATAAAAGCAAATTCGCAGCCGGCATCTACCATTTCCTTTAACAATTTGTTTAATGAAACGGCATCGGGTGTTGTATGTGTCGATGGGATTTCTTTGTCATGAACCATATTTTTTACGGTTGACAACATTCCGGTTTTATATCCCAAATCCTTAAACAAATTGTATAAAAGTGTAACGGTTGTTGTTTTACCGTTAGTTCCGGTAATACCAATAAGTTTTAAGTTTGATGAAGGATTATCATAATAATTTGAGGCTATATTACCCAGGGCTTCCGAAGAGTCGTCAACAACAACATATGTGACCTTATCATTTATTTTTTCGGGTATTTTCTGACAAACGATTACAGAGGCTCCGGCATTTACCGCTTTATCTATAAAATCATGACCGTCAACGTTAGTACCTTTAACCGCCACAAAAAGAAAACCGGGTTCAACGGCACGCGAATCGGCTGTTACTCCGGACACGGAAACGTCAAAAGGACCTGACAATTCCTTTACTCCGGATTTATATAATATATCTTGTAACTTTTTCATTACCATCTACCCAAGTTTAATGTTACCAACGAACCTTTTCTTATTCTTGAGCCCGGCTTAACGGACTGCTTAACCACTTTACCCCTGCCGTTAACCGTAACGTGCATTCCCATATTTTCCAGAAGGTAAACAGCGTCTTCGGCTGTCATACCTCTAACATTAGGCATCCATGCCAATGCAATTTTTTTAGGTTTAAACACTACCGTACTGTCTTGTCCCCGTGCAACAACCCACGGACTTTCATCAGGGTACTGTGTTGTTTTAAGTCCCAACATACTTATTACATTATCCATATCCGGATACCAAACGGGGCGACTCACCGAAGGTGCTTTCGGTTTTAATGTATCGGGTATAAAATTTTCGTTTATCGAAATTGAAGTAGAATAGATATAATCGGCAACCTCTTTAAACACCGGTGCGGCAGCCACAGCACCGTAATACCCGTGTACTTTGGGATCGTTGACCACAACAATCATAGAATACTTGGGATTACCGGCAGGGAAATATCCCACAAACGTTGCGTTGTATCTTTTTCTTCCGCTGCTGAACTTACCGCCCTCCATTATTTGCGCCGTTCCCGTTTTACCAGCTATTTTATAATTGTCATTCTTCAATCCTTTGCCCGTACCGCGCAAAACCACCCCTTCCAATAACGATTTTGCAGTGTCAATTGTATGCTGTGAAGCTATTTTAGGATTCAGTACTTTTATATCAAATTTCTCGATGGTTTTACCGTCTTTTTTAATTTCTTTAACCAAAGCCGGCTTTACCTTAACACCGTTATTTGCAACAGCATTATAAAAGGTAAGAATCTGCAAAGGTGTTAACATAACCTCATAACCTATCGACATCCACGGTAACGTTGTCCCCCACCACTGATTTTTATTTTTAACAGGATGTTTTATTAGTGGAGCGGGCTCACCTTTTATGTCAATTCCGGTTTTTTTATTTAACCCCATAGAGTAAAGAAAATCAACATATTTTGCAGGATTACTCTTGTAAGCATCGTGGATAATCTTCGATATACCTATATTCGACGAATGCTCGAATGCCTCGCGAATGGTAAAACGTCCGTGATTTAACGGGTGTGCATCACTTAATGATCGTCTGCCGAAACGTATGGTATTACCTTTAAAAATCAGTGAATCATTAAGATTTACCTTTTTATGTTCCAATGCAGCCATTATCGACGCAAGTTTAAAAACAGAACCCGGCTCGTAACGTTTTCCCACGGCAAAGTTGTAATTCTCTTTATATTTCCCGTCCTTAGGGTCGAAATTCAAATTTACCATAGCCAAGATATGACCCGTTGTAACATCCATTACAACAACAGTTCCCATCTTAGCTTCATGATATTGCAGTTTTTTCAACAAAGCTTCTTGCGCCACATCCTGAATATCCACATCGATGGTTGATTTAATATCTTTTCCGTTAACGGGTTGCCTTTCGGTGTCGTCATGTATGGGTATCCAGTCGCCGTGATTTATCCTTCTTCTGAGCTGAACACCGTCAATACCTTTTAACACATTATTGTAGTAACCTTCCAAACCTACAAACAGATGTTCTTTTTCGTTAACAAAACCGATAGTACGTGCGGCAAGTTCACCGAAAGGTTTTTGTCTGTAATTCCTTTGAACAAGAATAAGCCCGCCCCTGTTTTTACCTCTTCTCAAAATCGGAAACGTTCTTATTTTCTGTAACTCATCGTATGTAACTTTTC
>WFZS01000034.1 GCA_015489465.1 Bacteroidales bacterium
GATAAATACAACTCAATATAGTATGAAATTTGGAATGGGTAACGGATTTGGTGTTGACCAAACAACAGGAGAAGAAATAATGACATCATATTGGATAAATAAAAAGATATTTGATATAAATACACCAAGTAATGGCACAAATAATTCACAACATCATAGTGATGTTGAAGATATTTTATACCACCCCTATAATCAGGATGAAATATGGCTTTGTACACATGGCGGTGTAGAAAAATCTACTGATGGCGGTTCATCATGGCAACCAAAATACAAGGGTTTGGCGGTAGCAAATGTAGAAGAGATGGCTACCTCGGTTACAAATCCCGAATTAATTATGGTTGGCTTATACCACGACCATACACAAATAACCCGTACACCTTACGGTGAGAACTGGATACCCGTTTGGGAAGAAGCATTTGCAACTGGTGATGGTATGCGTCCTCTAATTGATCCGATAAACCCGAATAATATGTGGGCATCTGCTCAAAATGGTTGGTGGAGATATTCAAATGATAAATTTATTAATAATTATTCAGATAGATATTTATTATCGGACTTTTACACCGAAGGCGTTTTAAACAAAGTATATCCGTCAAAAATTTACCGGCATGCTTATATTTCCTATTCAAATCATAAAGAGGAGGTGTATTTTTCAGATGGTGATAATGATCCAATACGTATTTCATCATTTAGCGATATAATACCTGATAAATACTACATTTGGGGTTTATATACTCCATATACAAATGGCAACTATTTATTAGTTACAATTGTTAATAATATTACTCACAGCTGTAAATTGTTTCGCTCAACTAACATTAATGATTCCCCGCAAAACGTACAATGGACTGAATTGCAAATACCACGTAACGATGCATGGATATCAAGTTTGGATTTTGATCCTTACAATGAAGACATAATATATGTTGCTTATGGAAATTCATCAACTGAAGGAGATGATAGTACTGAAATGGTTTATAAAATAGATTACTCAAATGCATCATCACCTGTATTTGAAGATTTATCTGCAAATCTACCAAATACGTCAACGGGAAAAGATTGTATAAAAGTAGATAGCGCAAATAACCGTGGCATTTATTTATATACTTCATACGGAGTTTTTTATACAAATAATGACCTATTGAACACCAGTAATTCACCTTGGCAAAAATATGGTGTTGGTATTCCTCATACAAGAGGAGGAAGTCTTGAAATTAATTATGTTAGACATAAACTTCGTGCCGGTTTATTTGGTAGGGGGGTGTGGGAGATTGATATGCCATGTATTACTGATGTTGGTGATGTTGTCATTGATAATAACGAGACTTGGAATAACAGTACAAGAATCGGAGGTACTGTTACAATTAATCCCCAAAAAATACTTACAATTTCAAATACTATATTATATTTTGGTAATGATGCCAAAATCATTGTCAAACCCGGTGCCAAATTAATTCTTGACGGAGCAACCCTCACCAACGCATGTGCAGGCCTCTGGCAGGGCATCCAGGTTTGGGGTGACAAAAACCACAACCAAAGCCCCGATGCCAACGGCAACTATTATCAGGGCTATTTGGAACTTGAAAACGGAGCCGTAATAGAAAATGCCGTTTGTGCAGTTGACCTTTGGAAACCCGGTGACTGGTCATCAACCGGAGGAATAGTTTATGCCGATGGGGCAGTTTTCCGAAACAATGCTAAATCTGTTCATGCACTTTATTATAAAAATCATAATCCCAATAATCCACAGGAAGAATGGGATTACTCTTCGAACTTTAAAAACTGTACTTTCGAAATCACACGTGACTATCTCGGTACGGAAACATTTTATAAACACGTTGACTTGTCGCATGTACGAGGTGTTGATTTTCAACATTGCAATTTTAGTGTTGCCGATAGTGTAAACGGTGTTGACACGTACAATATAGGTATTGCAGGCTACGACGCTCAATTCAAGGTTTCGGCATTGTGCAATTCACAAGTTGACCCATGCCCCGAATCCGACTTGCAAAAATGTACTTTTACAGGTTTTTACCATGGCATAAGTGCTTTGAACGATGATGCCAGCCCTGTTACACTTACCGTTACCGATGCCGATTTTATAAATAATGCATATGCAATTAAGATACGCAACATGGACTATGCCACGGTATTGTTTTCCAATTTTGAAATCGGTGAACTTTGGGGTTGCGGAGCAGGCATAAAATGCGATAATGTAAGCGGTTTTGCTTTTGAAGAAAACAATTTCAGTAAATATTCCGGTGCTCCACCAGCAAATTGTTTCGGGATTATAATAAACGATTCGAAAGATGTAAACGAAGTTTATAAAAACAACTTCAACGGTTTGAGTTATGCCAACTTTTCCGACGGAGTAAACTGGTTAAGGAATAATATTATAGGTGACGGAGATATTAGGCATGAAGAGCGGTATCAAGGCCTTGCTTATTATTGTAATGAGAACAGTAATAATTATGCCGATTTTTATGTAAATGACACTACACCTTCCGGTATTCAATCATTACAAGGCAGCGATAACTATCCTTCCGGCAATACATTTACGCAAGAGGGAGCCACCTGGCATTTTTATAACGGCGGTGAACATTTGGTGCAATACTTTTATAACCAAAATAATAATAATGAAATTCCTGAATATCCTGATAAAGTTCATTATGTCGGTTTAACACCCGTAAACGACGAAAACGGCTGTCCGTCACATTATGGTAATGATATTAACATATTATTAACTACCGCACAAAGGGCTGCTGCCGAGCAATCATATTATAACAATTATTCCGATTATAATAATGTTCAATCCCTGTACAACAGCTACATTGATGGCGGAAGTACCACTGACGAAAAGCTTACGATTGAAACCGCCCAACCTGATGATATGTGGGCATTACGCTCGAAATTGCTTGGCGATTCACCGCATTTATCATTTGATGTTCTGAAAAAAGCGGCCGATAGAACCGATGTTTTTACCGAATCGGCACTTTTCGACATACTGGCAGCCAACCCCGACGAGCTTAAAAAAGACACATTAATAAGCTATCTTAAGAACAAAGAGCATCCGCTTCCGGGTTATATGATAGAACTGTTAAAACAACTTGCCGAGGGTATAACATATAAAACCGTTTTGCAGGAACAAATGTCTATATACAAGCATAATTATACCCGTTCTGCACTTGATATTATCAGGAGCATATTAAACGATACCGTATCAAACGACAGTTTATTGCGTAATTGGATGGATAATCTCGGAGGAATCAACAACGACAAGCAAATAATAGCTTCGTATGTCAATGAAGGCGATTTTACCGCGGCTTTTACCCTTGCAAACATGTTGCCTGAACTTTACAACATGGATTCCGTTGAAAAGAAGGAACACAATTACTACATGGAATTGTTATCACTTTACAAAACATTAAACGATCAAGGAAGAAATACTTACCAAATGGACAGCAGTGAAAAAGCATTGGTAGAACATATAGCTTTAAACAGTAATGATGATGCCGGATCTGCTGCAAAAAGCATACTTGAGTCTGTTTACGGCGAAAATTATCCCGACTGTCCCGATGTAAGAGGGGGTCACGATAGTTACAAAAGCGGATCGGTAATAAATTCCGAATCCGCAGGAAAAATTTACGGACTGGATATAACGGTAAAACCCAACCCTGTACGACAATGGGCTGCATTTGATTACGTATTACCCGCAAATACGGAAACCGGCACAATTACCGTAATCAATAGTAGAGGAGTTGAGGTAAGGAACATAAAAGTATCCGGAACTCAAGGTCAAAAACTTTTAGATACACGGAATTTACAACCGGGAATATATTTATATAGAATAAAAGCAGGCGGATACACCAAAACAGGTAAATTCATAATTGCCAAGTAAAACAATTATGAGTATTTCTAACAAATAAAAAACAAATGTCCTTCTGTAAAAAATCATTTTTTTCAGGAGGACATTATTAGTAATAAACATGATTTAACAAAATAAAAAAATGATAAAATACCAACCCTACGCTGTCAAGCACATTGGCAGGTTACACAGGCTTACTCACAATCTAAACTGCCAATAAGCTTACCGGCTCCAACGCACAAAGAAAAAAGCACGGTTGCCAACAATGTATAAGCGTAATGCGTGGTTAAGTGCTAAATATGAATGATTTAACTATAAATATAATTCGGTGTAGGTTGAAAGTTAAGTACTTCAAAAACCCGCACTACGCTTATACTGAACCGTTGGCAACCATAAAAAAATAACACAATGAGAAAAATAATTTTAATAGGATTAATTATCCTTACAGTAAAAGTTAGCGCACAGACAATTTGTGAAGGTCAGGCTGTTATTCCAAATACAACGTTTAACCA
>WFZS01000035.1 GCA_015489465.1 Bacteroidales bacterium
GGGGCAGGCGCCATCATTTTAATATCCGATACTTCAAAACCTCCGGTTTGAGGGTTGTTGTAAGGCCATCCCGTTGTTTTGGAAGCCCCTTTTATTTCGGTGGTTGCATAATTATCGCTGCTTTTACATGATGTAAATAACGCAACGAAAGATAAAAATCCTAACGATAAAAATAAAAGTCTGACTTTTAACATTTCCATATAAATTGATTTTCTTTCTAAAGAACCAAAATTAATTAAATTTATTGTAACAAATCAACAAAAACTTACTTAAAAACTCCTGATCGTAATCACAAACATTTTGCAAATTAACTAAATTTAACCATATCATTTAAATTTTTTTATTCAAAATAAGGTTTTAACATTAAGTTTTAACTTTTTTATCTTTTAGCTTACAATGTTAAACATAATAATAACTTTTAAATCACGTTATTTGTAAGCTATGTTTTATTACTATTTTTGTAAGCTAATAAAAATATTATGAATTTTAAACGGCTTTTTTTCGTTTTTTTATCCAATGTTGTTTTCTTTTTAACGGTAGAGGGGCAGTCCGTTGTATATGATTTTTCGGAAATAATAGAGTGGAAGTTACCTGTAAAAGTAGTTTTGGCTGACAGTGTTAAGAAGAGGTTAAACTTTGATGGTTCATATTATGAAAACGGACAACTTCCTCATTTTATTAAAACTTATCCTATTCATTCTTCCGATGTCAGGTTAAAGGCATATTTGTCCGATATTAAAACTGTTGAATTAACCGGAGAAGAGAAAAACATACTTTTAAAAAACGTAAATATTTCCAATGCCGATACGTCATTCAAGATAAATGTTCAAAAAGTTATATCGCGAAAACAACCCTTTGCCAGGGTGGATTTGGTACCGGTCAGATGGAATAACGTTAATAAAGTATTTGAAAAACTCGTTTCATTTAAAATCAACATTTCCGTAAAAGATTTATCATACAATCAAAATTCTTTTAAAAATACATCGGTAGTTGATAATTCGGTGTTGAGTTCGGGAGATTGGTATAAGATAAGAATCGATAAGGACGGGATTTACAAAATTACTTATGACGATTTGCAGCAGATGGGCTTTGACTTGTCCGCCGATCCCGACAATATTGCGATTTTTGGAAACGGTGGAGGTATATTACCCGAAAAAAACGACGTTTTCAGATATGACGATTTGGTTGAAAATCCCATATATATAAAAGGTGGTAACGACGGAGTGTTTAATGAAGGAGATTACATTTTATTTTACGGTAAAGGACCTCATATATGGAAATACCGGGAAAGCTTACAAGATTATGTACATGTTTTCAATATTTATGATGATTATGCATATTATTTCATAACGGTACTTAATAAAAAAGGTAAACGAATTACAGTTCAGCAGCAACCTTCACAAACCGAGGATTTCACCGTTACTGATTTCATCGACAGAAGATTTCACGAACTTGACGAGGTGAATCTGGCAGGTATGGGAAGGCTTTGGTTAGGAGAGTATTTTGATTTTGACAATGTCAAAACTTTTAACTTTTCATTTCCTAACCTGGTAAAGAACAAAACGGTATCTTTTCACGGTTGTTTTGTAACCCGGTCCACAACACAAAGCAGGTTTAACGTTTATGCCGATGATGTCAGAATTTCATCGGTATTGATAGATAAAACTCCGGGAGGAGGATATCATTTCGGTGTAAGAAAGTGTTCTTTCACCAGGTTTAATTCTAGCAATGATGATATCAAGATAAAACTGGAATTTAAAAGATTTTCGAGTGATGCCGTAGGATACCTTGATTATATCGAACTTTCCGCTTACAGAAAATTAAAAATCACGGATGATATGATGATTATCCGCAACGAATTTAAAAACGGTTCTGTTGCAAAATATGAAATGGAAGGAAGTGGCGGATATACAATTTGGGATGTTTCTGACCCCGTTAATGCCGAATTGATAAATCCCGTATTTAATAACGGAAAATATGTTTTTAAAACTACCGTTTCACCGGTTAAGAAATTTGCGGTGTTCAACGGAAAAGAATTTCTTTCTGCCGAGTTTGTTTCCAAAATTGAAAATCAAAATCTTCATGCAATAAAAAATATCGATTATTTGATTATTACACCCGAAGTATTTCTTAAACAAGCCGAAAAGTTGGCTAATTTTCACAGGCAGTTCGATAACTTTAAAACCGAAGTTGTTCTTTTACCTGAAATATATAATGAATTTTCTTCCGGAGCTCAAGATATTACGGCGATAAGGGATTTTGTAAAGCATATTTATGATGCGAGTGATCCGGGAAAGGAGATAAAATACCTGTTGCTTTTCGGAGATGCTTCGTACGATTACAAGGACAGAATTCCGGGTAACACTAATTTTATTCCTTGCTGGGAGAGTTTCGAGTCATTATACATTGTAAACTCCGTGGCATCTGATGATTATTACGGTTTTTTGGATGATGGAGAGGGTGGTAGAAATTCAAATGACAAAGTTGATATCGGTATAGGAAGACTTCCTGTGGATAATGAGGAGCAGGCGGAAAGATCGGTGGAAAAAATAATTAATTACGCAAGTAATAAGGAAAAAACTTACGGACCGTGGAGAAATACTCTGACTTTTGTTGCCGACGACGGACAGGGCAACCTTTTTGTTCAGCATGCAGAGGAATTATCATCTTTCATCGAAGATAAATTCCCGGTTTATAATATCGACAAAATTTATGTTGATGCTTTTAACCAAATCTCAACACCTTCCGGACAACGGGCACCCGGAGTTAATAAAGCGATTACCAACGATATTGAAAAAGGCACTTTGATTTTGAATTATATCGGTCACGGTGGAGAACTGGGATTCGGTGACGAGCAGTTTCTTAAACTTTCTGATATAAATTCGTGGACTAATTTTAACAAACTTTCTGTGTTTATTACCGCCACTTGTGAGTTCAGCAGATTTGATGACCCCAAAAGGGTATCTGCCGGCGAACAGGTTTTTCTTAATCCAAACGGTGGAGGTATTGCCTTGTTTTCCACTTCACGGGCTACTTTCGCCAACGGTAATTTATCATTGAATATGGCTATTTATGATAATAATATTTTCACTAAAGAAAACGGTGAATATCCGAGATTTGGCGATGTTATAAGAAAATCGAAAAAAATCGGAGGTGCTAACGATATGAAATTTGTTCTTTTGGGTGACCCGGTACTGAAACTCGCTTACACCGATTATTCAACCGAAACAATGAAAATAAACGACCATATTGTGGATGTTACCCCCGACACTATAAAAGCTTTTCAACATGTTAAAATCGAAGGCGAAGTTGTTGACGGCAACGATAACATTGTGTCGTCATTCAACGGCTTGATATATCCAAAGGTTTTCGATAAGAAAAAGAAAGTTGTTACTTTGGGTGATGAAAGTCAACCTTTTGTTTATGAATTTTGGAATAATATTCTTTTTAACGGTAAAGCAAGTGTTAAAAAAGGAAAATTTCAATTTGAGTTTGTGGTACCCAAAGATATAGGCTATGAATATGGCGGAGGACGGATAAGTTATTATTTACATAACGACGATAACGACGGTAGCGGTTATTTTCAGAATGTTGTAATAGGAGGATATGATGAAAATGCCGTTGAAGATAGAGAGGGTCCCGAAATAAAATTATACCTCAACGATTCTTTATTTGTATCGGGCGATATCACGGATGAAAATCCTACACTTTATGCTGTTATTTATGATGAAAGCGGTATCAACACAACAGGTAACGGAATAGGTCACGATATCGTTGCAACAATAGATGACAATCCCGAATACAGATATGTAGTAAATGACTTTTACGAATCTTACCTCGACAGATTCGACATGGGAACCATAATTTTTCCTTTTAAAAATATTCCCGAAGGTAACCACCGTTTGACACTGAAAGTTTGGGATGTTTACAACAATTCATCCACTGCGGGTATCGACTTTACCGTTGTAAAATCAGGTAATCTTACTCTTGAAAACCTTTTTAATTTTCCAAATCCTT
This sequence comes from Bacteroidales bacterium, assembly GCA_015489465.1. Lineage (GTDB taxonomy): Bacteria > Bacteroidota > Bacteroidia > Bacteroidales > F082 > B16-G9. Next base: position 4,018 of record WFZS01000035.1, read on the forward strand.
TTACGAATTACACAACGTTTTCTTTCGGACACAATCAAAACGGGAAAAATTTAAAAGTTACAATAGATATTTATTCTTTGGACGGCAAAAAGGTTAAAACCATATCAAAAGATGTGATACCATACGGTTATGTTAACAGAGATATAAGGTGGAACGGACGAAATGATGCCGGAAGTTTGTTGCCTGGAGGTGTTTATCCTTATAAAGTTATAATTAAAGATCAAAACGGAAAAATAACAGGCAGTACATCAAAGCTTGTCATAGTAAGATAGTTAGAATATGATAAAACGTTTATTTTTTTTATTAACAGTATTTTCCCATGTATTTATCCTGCAAGCCGGCGAAGGTGCAAGTAAAAGGATAAAACTTCAATGGCTTGGTAATTCAAACGGGCAAAAGTATTATTCTGTATTTTTCAACTCGACAATATATCCAAAATGGGGATATTTGCCTTGTTACGAAACTACGGTTGATATAAATCCTTCAGACAGTATTATACTTACGTTAAATGTTTTTAATGTTGATACTGTTTATAACGGTTTGGAAAGAATAATCGATTCTTATCTTGCCTCTGACGATTGGGAAATAGCAACGGAATATTTTAATAATCATGTAGATATTTATATTCTTCCTTTGAAAAAAAGCGGCAAGGATATTATTAGAATTGATGATTTTGAACTGGACTTTAAAATAAAAAAAGATTGCAGAACACCTAAGGAGTCAAAGAATATTGAGTATGCCGATAATTCCGTTTTAAGTTCCGGGCAGTGGTTCAAGATAGGTGTAGTAAAAAACGGAATATATAAAATCGATTACGATTTTCTTGAAAGCAACGGCATTGATCCCGCTTCAATAGATCCGGAAAAAATACGTATTTACGGTAATTATACCGGGATGTTACCTGAGGCCAATGACAAGCCCCGTATTGACGATCTTAAAGAAAACAGAATTAAAGTGGTGGGCGCTGAAGACGGAACATTCGATAAAAATGATTATATCCTTTTTTACGGGAAAGGACCCGTTGTTTGGAATTATAATAAATATACCGGCAATTATTATCATACAAACAATTTATATTCCGATACCGTTTTTTATTTTCTGAATTTCGATAAAGGGGAGGGTAAAAGGGTGCTTGAAAAATCACAAGCGGTAAATACCGAAGATGAAGTGGTAAATACCTTTGTTAATAATAAAGTTATAGATCATGATTTGATAAACCTTACGTTGTCGGGAAAATTATGGGTCGGCGAAGAGTTTAACAATGATACATCCAACCGTTTATTCACTTTTTATTTTCCCGGTAAAGTGGCTAATGAAAATACATATGTAAGGTTTACCGCCGTTGGAAAAAGCAGGGAAAACAGCTATTTTTCCTTAAAAGTAAACGGTTTGACGGTTATAGATTCGGCATTGGTTATCGGTATAACACCATCTTCACATTATTACGCAAAAAAAGTATCAAGGGCTAAAATGTTTAAAGTTCCGGGCGATACTTTAAATTTTAATTTGATTTACGGATATTCCGGCTTGTTAAGTAAAGGGTGGCTCGATTATATTGAAGTTTCGGCAAGATGCAGCCTTAATTGGAAAGGAGAAACATTGGAGTTTACTAACCCCGATGCTTACGATTCGCTGAAAATTTTTAAATACGAATTATCAAATGTTAACGGAGATATATCTGTTTGGGATATTACCGATCCTTTTGAAATCGGCGAAATGGATTACGATTTTAATAATGATACCGTTGGTTTTAAGATAACAGGCCGGAGAAATCAAAAATTCATTGCTTTCACTAACAGTCATTTGAATACACCGGTATCTTTCAGGAAAATAGAGAATCAAAATTTACACTCTATTCAATCTGCTAATTTGGTTATAGTTACGGCACCGGAATTTTTGGATGAAGCTGTTGAGTTGGCCGCAATACATAATGATGATGATAATCTTAAGACCGTTGTTGTAACACCGGGGGAAGTTTATAATGAATTCTCGTCGGGTATGCAGGATATTTGCGCAATACGTGATTTTATGAGGATGCTGTATAAAAAAGGTGCCTTTGGAGATAAACCTCCTTATTTACTCTTGTTTGGTGATGCTTCCTTTGATTATAAAGACAGGATACCGGGAAACACCAACTTTATCCCCGTTTTTGAATCGGAAGAGTCGTTATGGAAAATAGCAACATACGGCTCCGATGATTTTTACGGCTTGCTTGATGATGACGAGGGTTTTAATGCATCGGGAATTTTAGATGTGGGAATAGGCAGATTTCCTGTTTCAACAAAAGAAGAAGCTGAAACAGCTGTGAAAAAAATAAAACACTACAAGGAAAAATCGCCGGAAGTGATGAAAGATTGGAGAAATAACGTTTGTCTGGTTGCCGACGATGAAGACCTTAACCTGCATCTTATTCAAGCGGAAAGTCTTGCCGCCATTTTAGACACAACGTATCCTGAACTGAATATCAATAAAATATACATAGATGCTTTTACCCGCGAGAAAATATCGGCGGGATACAGATATCCCGAGGTTAACGTTGCAATTGACGAGCAAGTGGAAAGCGGAACGTTGATAATGAATTACACCGGTCATGGAGGTTTGGACGGGTGGAGTGAAGAAAAAATTTTGACGTTGCCCATGATACACGATTTTCATAATTACGACAAAATGCCGCTTTTTATCACGGCCACTTGTGAATTCAGCCGTTATGATGACCCGTTATATTTTTCTGCCGGTGAACAACTTTTTTCAAATCCCCATGGTGGAGCCATAGCATTGCTTACAACATCGCGGCTAGCTTTTGCTCATGCCAACGTTATCTTGAACAGAAGAATTTATAAAAACCTTAAAAATAAAGAGGGTAATGAGTTGCCGCGCCTCGGCGACCTTATAAGGATGTCGAAAAATCCTTCTAATACAAGTTTTTTAAATTTTGCTTTGCTGGGTGATCCCGCTCTTATGCTTGCATATCCCCGGTACGATATATTAACCGATTCAATATTTGTGAATAAAAGTTATCAAAGTGACACTGTAAAAGCGCTTTCGTTGGTTTCGGTAAAAGGACGAATAGTAAATAACGGACAAACGGTAAGTAATTTTAACGGTTATCTCTATCCGAAAGTATTTGATAAAAAATCGGAATATTATACCAGGGCCAATTCACCCAAAAGTTTGAGGCAACTATTCAGAATTTTTGATAAAGTTTTATATGACGGTATTATTTCGGTGAAAAACGGTGAATTTGAATTTGATTTTATTGTTCCGGAAAATATAAATCCTGAGACGGGTTACGGCAAAATTAGTTATTACGCTTATGATACCGTTAATAAAATTGACGCTGCAGGTGTAAAAACCGGTCTTATAGTGGGAGGTATGGATACGGAAACAACGGAAGATAACAACGGCCCTGAAATCGAGTTGAAAATAACGGGAGGAAAAGATAATGAAGAAGGGGTTTTTAGTGATAATGTTGAGATAGAAGCAAGGTTATTTGACGAAAGCGGAATTAACCATACGGGATTGGGAATAGGAAGGGATATTACATTAACACTGGATGATGATTTTGCAAATACGTTGATTTTGAATAAATATTTTGTTCCGGACATTGACAGTTATACGTCGGGCTCATTAAAAGTTCCGTTACGTAATTTAACCGACGGTGAACATACCGTTACATTGAAAGCCTGGGATATTCAAAACAATTCAAGTGAAAAACAGATGAAGTTTTTTGTGGATAAAAACGGAAGAATTTCATTGCGAAATATCAATATTTACCCGAATCCTTTTACCGGAAGTTTTTATATGGGGTTTGACAACAATAAAACGGGACAGGACTTGAATCTCGATGTATCTGTTTACGATATTACCGGCAAAAAAACGGGAGGGTATAATACAGTGCTGAAAAATGTTTCCGGACATGAAACGCTGGAATTAAACTGGAACGACATAACAAACGGTAGGGTTAAAAATGTTACCGGTGTATTTTTTATAAGTGTTACAATTACCGAAAGTAACGGTACAAAACAACATTTTTCGGGAAAACTTGTAAAACTGCCTGAATAGTTAAAAGTTCATAAAATAATAGAAAGAATATTTCGTTAGATTTGCAGACTGTTTTTTTAACAAACTAAAAATATATTATGATAAGGAAGATATTATTATCGGTTTTAATATTCAGTTCTTTTGTAGGAATCGGACAAAATAACAATTGTGAATGGCCTTTTCAGAATCCCGTTTCAACAGGTGTTCCTTTTTTGATGATTGGTCCTGAAGCCAGAGGTGGCGGATACGGTGATGCGGGTGTAGCTACATCGCCGGATGCTTTTTCCATGACTTGGAACCCCGCTAAATATGCTTTTGCAGAAAATCCGATGGGATTGGGTATTGCCTATACACCTTGGCTGAAAAACCTTGTTAACGGAATTAATCTTGAATATTTGGGATTTTACCGCAAACTTGATAAAAATTCCGCAGTAGGTGCTTCATTACGCTATTTTACAATGGGTGAAATTCAGTTTACCGACGAAATGGGCAATCCAACGGTGATAGTAAAACCCAATGAATTTGCCATAGATGCCGCTTATTCCAGGAAACTGCATAAAAACTTATCTTTGGCCGTAGCCGGCAGGTTTATCTATTCAAATCTTACCCAGGGATATTCTACGGCGGGTGGCGGTACATCGCAGGCAGCTATGGCAGGTGCCGCCGATGTGGCGATTTATTGGCAAAAAGATGTTGATTGGTTTACAAATATGCCGGCACAATTTGCTTGGGGTGTTAACATATCCAACATAGGAAGTAAAGTTTCGTATTCCGATTTCGGAATAGAAAAACAATTCCTGCCGACAAACTTAAAATTCGGTCCGCGTCTTACCGTTGATTTTGACGACTACAATAAAATGAGCTTTTTCTTTGATGTAAACAAGCTTCTTGTTCCTACAACACCCGTTTATGATTCAACATATACAAATATTAAATGTGGTAAAGATCCCGATGTTTCGGTTATCAAGGGAATGATACAATCCTGGTATGATGCTCCGGGAGGTTTCCCCGAAGAAATTGCCGAATTTAACACCTCTTTGGGAACGGAATATTGGTATAACGAACTCTTTGCTTTAAGAGCGGGTATGTTTCTTGAAAGTAAATATAAAGGAGCCAGGAAATATGCCACTTTGGGTGTAGGTTTGAGATATAATGTTTTCGGATTGGATTTTTCTTATTTGATACCTTTCGGAAGAACTTCATCCCAAGATGCTCTTGCAAATACGTTGAGGTTTAATCTTGTATTTGACTTCGGAAAAGTTTCTAACAATAAGAACATGCTTAACAATTAAAAAATATTGTTTTAAAATGCGGGAGTCTGATGAATGATGCGGGCTCCCGTTTTTATTTTATACCGGAAAAATGAGAATAGGAACGGGTTTTGATGTTCATAAATTAAAAGAAGGCGTAAAATTTATGCTGGGAGGAGTGGAAATACCTTTTATTAAAGGTGCGGTAGGCCATTCCGATGCCGATGTACTTATGCATGCTATTTGTGATGCTTTACTCGGTGCCGCTGCCCTCGGGGATATCGGTGTCCATTTTCCGGATGATGATGAAAAATACAAAGATATTTCAGGAATCGAAATTTTAGCAAAAACTTACGGTATTTTAAAAAGCAGGGGGTTTAGAGTGATTAATGTTGATTCCGTCGTAGTCCTTGAAAACCCCAAAATCTCTAAGTTTATTTACGGAATGAGACAAAATATAGCCGGTATTCTTGAAATATCCGTTGATGATGTCTCTGTTAAAGCTACCACTACCGAAGGTTTGGGCTTTATTGGCAGGGGGGAAGGAGTAGCTGCAAAAGCTGTGGTTCTGATATCAAATGAAGATTAGTACTCGAAAGTGCCGTGTTTCGATTTTATTGTTAGTTTCTTTTTGTCGTATTTTTCAACCCTTCCCACAATTTTGGCATCAATATTAAAACTTTCCGATATGGCAATTATTTCACCTGCCGACTCTTCCGGTACATACAATTCCATA
>WFZS01000036.1 GCA_015489465.1 Bacteroidales bacterium
GAATATAATACATTTAATAATTGTATAATTAAAAATGCCGATTGGGTTATAGACTTAAATCCATACTATTATAACTCTGCAACTGCTGATAGTAATTTACTTATGAATTGTACTATTGACAATGCTGATTATCTATTTAATTGTGAAAGACCAAATTCAGGCAATCAGTTTGTTAATTGCATAATATCCAATGTTGCTGATTTTTTAACAGGTAGTAATAACTCAACTTTCACATATCAATATTGCGATTTTTACAATAACGGCTTCACAACACCAACAGGTACAGGTAATATTTCTGCCAATCCTCTTTTTGTGGACCAATATACCGGAGATTATCATTTGCAATCGAACAGTCTTTGCATAGATACCGGCACTTCGTCAAATGCACCAGCTACTGATTTTGAAGGAACAACCAGACCACAAGGAGCAGGTTTTGATATGGGAGCTTATGAATATTCTAATGGAACGGGAATAAATAAACAAGCACAAACAAACATATCGGTTTACCCCAATCCTACTAATGATAAAATATATTTACCTGAACAATATATTAACGCAACTTATAAAATTTATACCATTTTAGGTCAATTGATTGACAATGGCATAATTAACAAACAAGAAATTAGCTTATCAAGATTAACAACAGGTATTTATATTTTGAAAATCTTTGATACTAAAACAAATAATGAAGTACAAACTAAAATAATTAAGCAATAACTAAGGCTAACAAAAAATATAGTGCATTTGATAGATAGTGCTAATAATGAAGGTGATAGCAATAAATAAACGTAGTAATACACTGAAAATTTGGAGCACTGAAATGCCAAACGCACCATATTCAAACCGTTGTATTGCATTTACACAAGTAAATTAAAAAATCCAATAAACTGAAATCAAATACGCAATACACAGTATATAAGTAATGGCGAGTAATTGCAAAAATCAAAGTTTGTGTATTTTATGTATTTTTGTGCTAAACAGAAAGACAAGTATATTTTTAGTCACCACTCACCATACACATAACCGTTAAAATACCCGAAATTAAAAAAAACTACAAATCATAAAAACACTTACCTTTGAAAACGTATTTTTTGCTTTTAAACCGGCGATGTTAAAACCGGTTCGTATTTAAACTTGAATTGTATGAAAAACAGTATATTAATCTTATTGTTAACAATATTTGTTAAAGTATTATCAGCACAAAATGACGCACAATTTATCTCGCAAGAGGTGCCGGCAAATATAACTCCCGGACAAAGTTTTAACATTACCGTTACTTTTAAAAATACCGGAACTACAACATGGACATCAAGCAGCAATTATTCATTGGGTACACAAGCCCCGCAAGACAATACAATATGGATGGAAACCAACAGGGTTGCACTGACAAATGATGTTGCACCCGGCGACCTGGTAACATTTAATGTAACTTTAACGGCACCTGTAACAGAAGGTACTTATGTTATTCAGTGGAGAATGGTACAAGACGGTGTAGAGTGGTTTGGCGACTACTCCAAAGCTGTATATGTGCCTATTACAGACCCTGTTGCCGATACATTGATGGCACATGGCAATCATTTCTCTGTTAATAGTCATATAGTGGCAACCAGTTTTTTTGGATGGTATGGCGAAGGCGAATGGCAACTTAACGGTCCCTGGATACCGGTAAACGGAAGAGAATCCTGGGATGGTTCCATAGAGTTTTGGAAAAGAATGATAAAAGAAGTCATGTTTGCCAATATTGATGTTTTATATATTGAACTTATTCCCGTTATGCAACAAAGCAGAGGCAATTTGTTCATAGCTTTAAATCAATTACGTGCCGAAGGATGGAATGTGCCTAAAGTATGTCCGTTTTTAGATCCGGAAATTACCTATTCCATGTTGGGTTTCCACGCCGATTGTTCAACGGAAGAAGGCAAAGATGAGTTAATAGGTCATTATATCGATTTTTACGAGGAGTATTACAGTGCCAATACCGACCCATATGCCGATGATTTTATTTATACGCAGGATGGTCATCCCGTTTTGGATATTTGGCATATTCATTTACATATCAATAATTACAACCAGTTAACAAGAGATGATGTAACGAGTCGTTTAGCTGCAGCTTTTGGTTCGGAACACCCGATATTTAACAACGACATCAAAATGATAAACAATGCTTATTCTCCGGCTTTCAGTTTTGCCGATGAACGCATTTACCAGTTCGAAATGCAACAATATAAAATAGATAAATATTGGAAAGGAATAAATTCATCTTTATTAAAAGCCGGATATTGGGACCAAAATGTCAGATATCCTGGTTATCATTTGCCAAGAGATGGAGGTTCGCATTACAAACAATCGTGGATAGAAGTTAACAGCGATACATCTATTGACAGAGTTTGTGTTGAAAGTTTTAATGAATATGATGAAGGTTCGGGAATTTTTGCTGCAAGAACCGATACCATTTTCAAAAAAACCGATGGGGGCGTTAATAATACGGGAAATGATGTTTGGTCATCAACAAACGACCCGTTTGAATATTTAAAAACAACAGCATTAGGAGCCGCTCAGTTTAACGATAACCAACAACTTAATGCTAAAATAATTTGGAATAATATTCCCGAAGTGATGAACACCGGAGATGTTTTTTACGCTAAAGTTGTTGTACGTAACGAAGGAAATGAGCTGTGGAACGCTGCAAATGGTTTTAAATTCGGTGAAATTGCAAATCTCGACACAACTCTTTTTGGTTCAGGTATTTATTTAATTAATGATACCGCAGATGAAATCCCTATCTACGGAGGAATTTTCAGAGGAAGAGCTAAAACGTTTAACATTGAAATAAAAGCTCCCTGTAAGCCCGGAGTTTATACAACTCACTGGAGTATGATGAAAGAACCTGATGGTTGGTTTGGTGATACCCTTGTCAGAAATATTACCGTTAAATCTGCCAATGCCGTTAAAAGTAATCAAAAACCCGATTTTAAAATATATCCCGTTCCCGCAAGCAACTTTTTACAAATAGAAAGTGGAAATTTAAAAGTGGAAAATGTGGATATTATAGATATTAAAGGCAGGGTTTGTATTGCAAACATTAAGGTTAGGCAACATAAAATAGATATCTCCGGTTTAAAAGACGGTGTTTATTTTATTAGAATCGGTTCGGCAGTCGAGCGGTTTATAAAAAAATAAAGCTAGCAATATCGCATTTTATAAAACGAAAGAACCGAATATATAATTTGTACGTAAACAGGAAAACAGGAAATATTTATTGACAATAACTTGACAAAAAAATACTTATCGAGTAATAATGTTCCTTCAGTAGAACAGTTTAAAACTAAATTAAACAGAGTAAATTTTTCAAAAAAAAAAGAGTTGCCGTTTAAAGCAACCCTTTTTATAATCATACTTTTAGTAAAAAAAATTATCTTGTAAAAAGTATTTCGCGGTACTTGGGCAAAGGCCAAACCTCATCATCAACAATGAGTTCCAGTTTGTCTATATGATAACGTATATCATCCAGGAACGGTTTAACCTCTTTATCATAAGCAAAAGCTTTTTCTTCGGCATCTTCTATTTTATTACACCTTTTACGGGCTTCAATCATTTTATTTACTTTGGCTTTGATATTTGTTATGTGACCGGAAATTTCCTTAATTATTTCTTTACGGCTACCAGCCAACGCTTCATACTCTTCCTCGGATGAAAATACCTCTTTAATACTCTTGACATTGTTAAGCAGGGTAGTTTGATATTTTATTGCCGTAGGAACGATATGGTTTATAGCCAAATCTCCCAATACACGTGATTCGATTTGAACCTTCATGGTAAATTTCTCCAATTCTACTTCAACACGTGCTTCAAGTTCTTTTTCAGACATAACACCCGATTCTACCAAAGCTTTTTTAGCGGGAGCATCAAGATATTTCATTAATGATTCCGGGACACTTGTTATGTTGGTAAGTCCCCGTTTTGCAGCTTCTTTAACCCATTCTTCCGAATAACCGTCCCCGTCAAATTTAATTGCTTTTGATTCAAGGTAAGTTTTCTTTATCATCTGGAATATGGCTTCATCTTTCTTAACACCTTTATCAATTAAAGCATCAACATCTTTTTTGAATTCTTTAAGTTGGACGGCAAGAGCTGCACTAATAGCAGTAAGAGCCGCAGCATTGTTAGCGGAGGAACCCACTGCTCTAAACTCAAACCTGTTACCCGTAAAAGCAAACGGTGATGTTCTGTTTCTGTCCGTATTGTCAAGAATAATTTCGGGAATTCTTCCTATACCCAATTTTAAGGCTGTTTTCTCTTCCGGAGTCATTTTGCTGTCGGTAACTTTTTCGGCAAGATTATCGAGCATACCCGAAATTTGACTTCCCAGGAATATTGAAATTATTGCCGGAGGCGCTTCGTTTGCACCGAGTCTGTGGCTGTTTGATGTTGTTAAAATTGAAGCTCTTAAAAGATCCTGGTTTTTATAAACCGCAGCCAAGACATTGGTAAGGAATGTAAGGAATTGCAAATTTCCTTTAGGGTTTTTACCCGGAGATAACAGGTTAACACCCGTATTTGTGCTAATGGACCAGTTATTATGTTTTCCGGAACCGTTAATGCCGGCAAAAGGTTTTTCATGGAATAAAACTTCAAAATTATGATGACGCGCAACACGTTTCATTATATCCATGATAAGCTGGTTATGGTCGTTTGCAAGGTTGGCTTCTTCAAAAATAGGAGCGACTTCAAACTGGTTAGGAGCAACTTCATTATGTCTTGTCTTTACGGGTATTCCAAGTTTATAGGCTTCCACTTCAAGTTCAAGCATAAATTGTGCTGCACGTTCCGGTATGGAACCGAAATAGTGGTCGTCAAGTTGTTGGTCTTTTGAGGAAGAGTGACCCATCAATGTTCTTCCCGTAAGTACAAGGTCGGGGCGGGCTTGGACAAGAGCTTTGTCAATAAGGAAATATTCTTGTTCCCAACCGAGGTTCGAATAAACTTTGGTTACATCCTTGTCAAAATATTTACAAACATCAACGGCAGCTTTGTCAACAGCAGCAAGCGCTTTTAAAAACGGGGTTTTATAATCCAGAGCTTCACCGGTATATGAAATAAAAACGGTCGGGACACAAAGTGTTGTACCTACAATAAAAGCGGGGGAGGAAACATCCCAGGCGGTATATCCTCTTGCTTCAAATGTTTGCCTGATTCCTCCCGACGGAAATGATGAGGCGTCAGGTTCTTGCTGGGCAAGAAGTTTGCCCGAAAACCTTTCTATTACATTACCATTATCACCAAAATCTATAAAAGCATCATGCTTTTCCGCCGTACCGTCGGTTAGAGGTTGAAACCAGTGCGTATAGTGTGTCACACCTTTTTCCACAGCCCATGCTTTCATGCCTGCAGCCACACTGTCCGCAATTTTTCTGTCGATAGAAGTACCTTTGTCCATGGCTTCCATAACCGCTTTAAAAGCGTCTTTTGATAAATATTTAGCCATGGTTTCTTTGTCAAATACCATTTCGCCAAAGTATTCCGAAACTTTCGGCGAAGGCAGAGAGATCATTTTAGGTGACCTGCTCATTACTTCCGTTAATGCCTGAAATCTTAAAGTTGCCATAATAAATTTACTTTTTATTAGTTTACCGCAAAAATAAAATAAATAAATATAACCCCCTAATTTTTTAGGGGTAAATCTTAAAATATGTAATTTTTGTTTCTTTAATATACAGAAAAATGGGGGTATATTTACTTTATATGTGTATTTTTTTAATTATCCGGTATTTTTTAACCTTTTTATTATGTACAACGTGATGCTTGCCGGTTATTATATTTATTTTAGTGAGATTCTCTTTTTATTATGCGGCTCTAAATATCCGTAATCCACCCTTACTAACTTATAACC
>WFZS01000037.1 GCA_015489465.1 Bacteroidales bacterium
GAGCATCTCGTATTTCCATGTAAAATTGATGCAAATGTTCGTAAAAGTGCATTGGGTGTGGATTATTTTGACTGTCGTTTGGTGGATGTATGTAAGCGGGATCATCACCGGCAATAAAACTATTGCGTAAATGAGTTGGATGACGGTCAAGCAATGTGTGTATCCATATATCCGGTTGATAAAAAGTATAAAAATAATAATGAGTATTACCCGGTCCTTCATAAGGGCATCCATCTCCTGTGCCGTAAGTAGGTAAACCAGTATTATCACAAAGATAAGTTCCAATGTGAAAAGCTGTGCCATACTTATTAACACCGTCCATTACATCATTAGCATGCACCTTAATATAGAAACTCCACCTATCCGTATTACCGTCCGTAACTGCACGAGGAGACATTCCTAGTCCGACACCGTCATACCATTGCCACCAACTACATTGATGAGTTGCACTATTTAATGTATTTGGATTTTCATAAATCTCAAGAGCGCCACCCGTGTTTGTAGAAGGAGCTCTATCACTAGTAATAATTTTTGCTAAATTATTGGTTCCATACCCACCCACTTCAAATGTTCTCGGTCCGGGACCCTGTTGTCCATTCACTACATCCCAAGCTGTATTATTTACCCATCCGGGATGTCCACTTGTTATTGCACTATTCCCCTCAGGATAATATGTCCAACCCGGCATATTGGTACCGGAGCCTTGGTCCCATTTGAAGAGATATTTTTTTTCAGCGTGAATTTTGGAAGTTGTTACTATTATTGTCAGCAGTATTATGAAAAAACATATTACTTGTTTGGTTAGTTTGTGATGTTCCATTTTTCTACTTTGATTTGAATGATTAAAAAAATTGAACTATTTATTACAAATTATTATTTACCTATTATTTGCAAGAAACGCTAGCGTTGTTTGCAATAAAAGAGGTCTTTATACAAAACCCCTTTTATTATTTGACATTAACACATTTTGCAAGCAGTTAGCCTATCATCTTACATTGATAATTACATATTTAATGGCTCTGTTTCCGGCTTTGTCATAAGCTTTTATCTTCAAAGTATGCAATCCTCTCGGTGTTTTTGCCGGAATTATGAAAGACCCTCTTTTGGTTTTAACTTTTTTGCCGTTGAAATAATACTTATAGTATTTCACTTTGTTGTTATCGGTTGCTTTCCACCAGACCTTATCACCACGACGCTTAACCAAATAGTAAGGCATTTTCTTGAATTTTGGTTTTTTGGTATCAATCTTAATCGTATACTTACTTGACTCTTCAACAACACTTCCGGAGGCATCTACATATTTAAATTTAACCGTATGAGTTCCGCCACTTTTAATTTTAACCTTTTTACTCCAAGATCCTTTCTTTTTTAAAGGTATGGTATATTTTAATTTCTTATCAACATATACCTGCACCATTCCACCACTTAGTCCCTTCGCCGAACCATTAAACTTAATCTTTTTATTCTTAGAGTAAACACTTTTACTTTTCTTTAATCTTATTTTCTCATCACCTTTTTTAATTCTGGCAGCACTAACATCAACTTTATCTTTGTAACTTTTGATAACGGTTGCCACATCAGAACTATTTATACTCGTTTGGTGTTGATTTTCTCCTCCGGTCATATGATTTGCTTTTATGGAAAAAGCAATGGAATAATCATTGTTGTTTCTGTTTCCATGTCCATCAGAGCATTTAACATAATAAACATAACTATTGCCCGGAGACAAATTGTTAATAGTCACTTCATGATTATTTCCGCCGGTATTTGCAAAAGGAGTCATAGAATCATAACTGGAATCGGCATTCATAGAATATCTACAATCAGCATTTTCATTTGTTCTTACTCGCAAAGTTACTTGAGATGTATCGGCTGGAAGATCTCCGCTCGGATATCCGTTAGACAACGCCGGAGCATCGTGATCACTGTTATCTGCGGAAACGGTAAATGTTGAAACAGTTAGTGGCTGAGAAGCGTTACCGGAACTATCGGTCACTGTAATTGTGCAATCAGAATAAGTTCCGTTAGCTAATCTATTAAATGTTATCGTATTGTTACCAGCCGTAGCGGTTGTTCTGGAACTGCGACAAGACCCTCCGTAAGATATCGTTCCTGCTTCCGTTGAACTGAAAGTATAACTCGGGGTATTATCACTGGTGGTTGACGCCACAGCGCTAACTTCAGACAATACCGGTGCGGTTGTGTCGGCGGAATTTACCGTTACCGTAGCATTAACAACTCCCGATAAAATATCCGTTCCCACACCATTGTCTCCATAACCATCTAAAATAACATCGGAATCGGTAGCGCTTCCGGAACCGTTAAATTCCAAAGTTATATCATCAGTCTGAGCCGTATTTTTGGCCTGAAAAGTAAGTCTTACCACTTCTCCGGATGCCGTATTTACACCGGGAGACGGTTTGGAAAGAGTTACGCTTATTTTCCCATTAGTTGTATCATTCTCAACAATTTCACACGGTTTGCCATTATATACGCAAGAATTATCAACTGAGAAAGAAGAGTTGGTTGTATCCCAATCCATTAGAGTAAAGTTGTCGGTATTGTAATCAACTATCGCTCTGGTTGCCACGACATTATTGTTGTTTGTGTTTAAAATAACATCTACTGTAAATGTTTCCCCTTGTGTCACGGTAATGGAAGAAGGATTAAGCGCCAAAGTTGCAGTTTCTCCACTGGCATTGGATGTTGTTTGTATTTTCATAGAGACATTCAACACCAAAGCCGAGACACTTCCGGCAACAAAAGCAAGAATTGCCACACCTTTCCATGTTTTTATTCTACTTCGCCTGATAGCAACAAGCGCGTTGCCCCACCAAGAATAAACTTCCTTAACTTCTCTATCAATTTTTCGCGAATCGGTTGTGGTGGTATCAGTATTATTCTTTTGTTTTTTATTATCCATATTCTTTTTTATATATAAAAATTTTTTAAACTTTAATTAGTGAAATTATATCAGCTAAAGTTATAATGCCCTTTAAAATACCATATTCATTGACGACCGGCACCGAGTGCAAACCCTTCTTTTTAAGTATTTCCAATAATTCATTTAGATCAGCTTCCGGAGAGATAGTAATGCACCCTTTACTCATTATATCTTTTGCGCTCGCCTTCATAATTTTTTTTAGTTGCATTTTTCGTTTCAAAGAAGCGACTTTAAACAGTTTATTTTTCCTCATTAAGTCTATAAAGGAAGGAATATAAAGATTATCTCCACCCTTGGTAAAGAAATCCGTTTCAGTTATTATGCCAATCACTCGGTTTTCATCATCAACCACAGGAACACTGTGAATTTTTTTAGTTGTCAATAATTGAGCAATATCACCAATTTTATCGTTCTCAGAAACAGCAATGACATCCTTTGTCATCACATCAGCAACTTTCATTGAATCTAAATTCTTTTTCATATCATCCTTATTTATCTTAAAAATTTCCTATTCCGTCATTTTTATCACTCTCCCCAATTACTCATCATTATACCCAAATCTCTGGTATTGACCACACCATCAGAATTGACATCAGCAGTAGAGTTTCCGGTTTTGAGCCAATCATTCACCAGCTGACTGAAATCAGATGCACCAAATGTCTTATTGCTAACCGAAAAGTTGATATGATAATCAGCCGTATCTTGATTTCCGGCACTATCGGCACATCTGACATAATAATCATACGAACCGCCATTCGTTAAGCCGGTTATATTTTGTTGATGTTCGGTTTCTCCCGTAGTTGCGAAACTATGATTCATACTGTCGTAAGCGACATTTGGAGTTAAAGAGTATTTACAAGTAGAATTTTCATCCGTTATTACAGATAATGTAACAGCACTCGTTCCCGGCAATTGTTCGCCGGACGGTTGACCGCTTAAAATTGTTGGCGGAGTGGTATCACTTGAAACAAAAGAAACGGTTCCTCCGGTAACTGAACCGGTTGATAATGCCTGACCCAATTCGTCTGACAATTCACTTACTCTAATCGTAAGGCTGGCGCTTCCGGAGGTAAATCCGGTAGTTGTTTTCATATGAACAGTGGCCAAACTGACATCTGTTCCATTAGCAAAACCACTGGCGGACATTCCACCCAAACGATAATGACCGTTAGCAATATCGTCAGGATTTGCCATTATCGTATAATTACTTGCGTCCGCGCCCTTATCCAGTCCGTCTGTTCCTTGTGTTGTATCAACAGTAACTAATGAAGGATCAAAATCCAAATAAAAATTAAACGCCCCAATATTTTTACCACCGGTATCGGCGTGTATCTCCACACTAAAATCTTGATCACTGCCGGCATTTTGTGTTGTCGGAGAAACCCAAACATCTCCCTCAGCAGCAAAAACGGTTGTTGCGAAAAACGACAACAACAATCCCCCCACCATAAAGGAAATAATTTTAATTACAGCCATTTTTGTTTTTACCATATTTTTATTTATTAATAACTTTATTATTGTTTTATTTTTCATTGTTTGTGCATCAATTATATTATAGCAAAAAAATAATATTATACAATATATCAGATGAATACTTTTTGTAAAAATTACAAACAATGGTGAAAATTCTTGCGGACCGGCATTAAAATTTATGACAAAATTTTTCGGTGAGTTTTTCTTTGTTTTAATGCCGTCCTGCGGTTAATTTAAAATTACTTAAATGTCATACCGGAAATTAGAAATTCTTAACAAGCCGGCGAGTGTTAGAATTTCAATTGTTCGGCATCCAGATTTTCAGATTTCATTTCTTCCGAACGGCTAATGTCATACCGGAAAGTAGATTTTCTTTTTTGAATGGAGTGAAAAATTAGAAAATCACTTATCCGGTATCTAAACTTTCAGAATCTTATCTAATCTTAGAGTTTAGATTCCGGATAAACAAATTTCTTCTCACTCGCTTCTCTCGCGAAGAAATTTTGTTTTTTTGGAATGACATTATTTTTTAGTGTTTTTTAGCTCACAAACCCGCAGAAAAATCTACTTTCCGGAATAACACTGATGATTGTCGGAGTCTGGGATTGCGGACAGATTATTTTGTTGGGATATTTACCATTGAATATAAAAATAATGGTCTTACTGTTTATTTATCTCTTCAACAATACTCCAATCAAAAATCTTATCGGGAAGAAACGGTTGCTCTTTTATTAAAACCTTTGGATTGGAAAAACCTATTTTGTTTAAATCTATTTTATACTTTCTCAAAGCAATAATTTTTTCGTCTTTTTCCGATGAATCCTCTTTTCTTGATGTCTCCTCTGTTATAGGTTGAATTAGTTTTTCTTTTTCGGTTTTTGTCAATTTTATTTTTAATATCAAATAACTTTTCTTTTCCGTTTCCGACCACTTGTGTCCATCATCATAGACACCCAAAACATATCCTTTTTTCATTGAGGTTTTTTTGTCTTCCTCCGGATCGGGATTATATTGATTTCTTACCGCAACCAAAATTTCATATACTTTCTTCTCTTGGTTATTTTCGTCCTTTATCACTTTGTCGGAATTATTAACGGCTCTGTTTTTTGAATAATTAAAATGCTTAATCGCAAAAAAGACACCTCCGCCAATCACCAACACCGCAAGCACGGCAACTAACAACTTCAAGGGTATACGCTTATCGGAAACAATGGTCTTTATGTTTTTTATGTTATCTTGTTTACCGTTCATATTGTTCAATGAAAAATTTAAACGACAAATTTACGCTTTCAAATATTTTTTAATGGCAATCATACTGCTTATTATTCCTATCAATAAACCGACTGCAAAAATAACTCCGCCGATGAATACCAAGTTATTCAAATAAAACTTTACTATTTGATCTTTTGTTATCAACCCTTTTATGACCATAGGCATTGCAGTATAAGCGGTGGCGACAACCGCCAAAATTGCCAGAATTGAAGAAAAAGCACCGTAAAACATCCCTTCAAAAATTGATGGCGCTTTTATGTATAAATTGGAAGCTCCCACCAAACGCATTATATCAAACTCCTTCCTGCGAACAAATAAACTCAACCTAATGGTATTAAAGGTTATCAAAATCGCAATCGCCACAAAAACTATTCCCAAAATAAGCCCAACCTTTTTAGCGGAAGATGTAATTTTATCCAATTTTTCAATTACATCTTTATTCTTCCCGTAATTTATATTATTGATGTCATCTTTATATTTATTCTCTATTTCCTCCGCCAACCGAGAATAATCAGCTTGATTATTGGCGCGAATAACCAACGATGATAAAAGAGGATTCTCGCCAATTTCCTTCAACGCTCCGGCAATTACCGGATCATCTTTATTTTCACTGGAAAATTTCTCCAACGCCTGATCTTTACTAATATAATCAATTGAATAAACCTTTCCTTCTTTTTTTATTTCATCCTTTATTTGATTTATTCTTTCCTCGCTGACATCCGGTTTAAAATAAACACTGATATTTACATTTTTTTCTATATTATCAACCAACTCTCTGGCAACCATACCAATCAATAATGTGCTTCCGACAATATATAAAGAAAGAAACAAGACGCTAATCGTCGCCACACTAAGCCAACTGTTTCTTATAAAAACAGTCCATCCCTCTTTTAATGATCTTTTTAACTTTAACAGTTTCATTTTTTGTTTTTACAAATTATATCCTAAAAAAATATATCCGAATATTTTTTACTTTTTATCAACCAATCAAAACGCTCGCCTTAAATCTTCAACCCATCAATAATCACTCCACACCATCAAATTACATAACCGCCATTAGCTTGATCACTAACAACTTTACCGTTTTCCAAAGTAACAACCCTCCTTCCCGCCTTGTCCACAATATCTTTATCGTGCGTTGCCAAAACGACTGTCGTTCCCAAATCATTTATCTTTAACAACAATTTAATTATTTCTTGACTGGAAACCGGATCCAAGTTGCCCGTTGGCTCATCGGCAATAATTACTTTGGGACGATTTATCAATGCTCTCGCCAAGGCTGTTTTTTGTTGTTCTCCGCCACTTAATTGACGGGGATACTCTTCGCTTTTTTCCAAAATATCAACCATACTTAGAATCTTTGGAACCTCTTTCAAAATATCTTTCGTTGACACACCCACGACCTCCAAGGCGTAAGCGACATTTTCAAAAACGGTTTTGTGAGGCAACAGTTTAAAATCCTGAAAAACCGTCCCAAAGTTTCTCCTAAAATAAGGCAGGTGCTTTCTCTTTATATCTTTGGTATTCTTTTTTCCAAAATAAACATCTCCTTTGGTCGGTAGTTCTCCGGCATAAATCAATTTCGTTAAAGTGGTTTTCCCCGCTCCACTTCTACCAACCACCGACACAAATTCTCCCTGTTTAATCAACAAGTTTATATTTCTAAGCGCATTAAAATCATTATCGCTGTAAATTTTTTCCACCTTTTCAAATTTGATACTCGGCATATTGATTTCGCTTTATTTTCTTTTTATTTTTTATTTGCAAAAAGTCTTATTCGTATTTTTCGTCAATTCAAAGATTAAGATTTTTAACAACACCGTTCATTAGCAAGCAATTCTGCAAATCTTCAAGACAATTATTTCAATTTCATTATAACACTGTTTGTCAGTTGTCAATATAGCACATTTTTTGGAAATATAAAAGCGAGTAATTTTATCTACTTTTCATCAGCCAACTTTCCAAAATAATCCTTGCCGCTTCAGCATCATCAAAATTTTTTATCTTTTTAACACCTTTTTCAATCAAATTCCTTTCCGCAATTTTGGTGCTAAACATTTCATTTTGAAAAAAAACTTTTACTTTTAATTTATTTGCAACGACACCACCCAGCTCCTTTATTTGGGGTTCATTTTCTCCATCAAAATAATCGGGAACGCCAATTATAATCGTCCCTACTTTTTTATCAGTAACAATTTCGGTTAATTTCTGCAAAAAAAGTTTATCCTTCTTTAAGGTTTTATAAGCAAAAGCCATCCTTGTTTCCGCATCGGCAAATGCCACTCCAATTTTCAC
>WFZS01000038.1 GCA_015489465.1 Bacteroidales bacterium
GTCATGAAGAAAGGAAAGAAAAAATTTTTTCAACAATTGATAAACGATATTTTGCGGGTACGTCAGGCAGATGTCACCGTGAGCTTAGTCGAAGGGTGGCAGGGAATGGAGATGTCAACCCACTGTCACACGTTCGACAAGCCTGCCCGTCCGGCAGGCGGGCTCAGTGTGACAACACTAAAGCTTTATTTATCAATGTATTGCAAGTATGTCATTGGCAGAGTAGTCGAACAGTGGCAGAGTAAGCCACCGCGAGCACGGTTCGACTTGTCAGACAAATGCCGGACTGCTCACCGTGACAACCCCGCAACACTTTTTACAGTCTAATATTCAGGTATTTAAAAAGGCGTCGGCTCTATAAAGTTTGAATAATATTGAAAATAATATAAATAAAAAATCATGAAAGTATTAGCTATTTACGGAAGTCCGCGGAAAAAAGGAAATACCGCCAAAATGCTTGACGCAGCGCTTATGGAATTTCCCGGGGAGGCCGAAATAAAGAGGGTTTATTTGGGAGAGCTCAATTTCTCGGGATGTTGTTCCACGCGTGATTGTAAAATGTTGGGTTATTGCAATGTGAATGACGATTTGCAACAAGTGTTAAAAGATATGATTTGGGCTGAGGTGATAATTTTCGGATCACCGTCGCAATTTGCCGATGTAAGTTCGCAAATTAAAATGTTGATGGAAAGAACCTGGTGGATGAAAGGAGCCTTGAGAAATAAAATCGGCGGGTATGTAATTACGGGTCGCAGATATATTGAAAGTACCATTAACACCTTACATGCTTTTATGTTAAGGCACAGGATGATACTCGGAGGCAGCGGTGCTTTGGGCTATACATTTACCGAAATGGGAGGTCTGGAATATGACCCGCTTGCTATTCGAGATGCTCATGCAACGGGAGCGCGTTTAGTTGAATTGTATGATATTGTTTACGGAAAAGGATTGTCAAACAAGTAAGCAAATTTCTGTTTTACTAATCAATAAAAACTTAAAATCATGGAAAACGTATTGAAAAAACTCGATTTGAATTTTACCGGAAGAGGTAAGCATGTTATAAATATCGAAAATTTTCTGGAAAAAGAGGGCGCAATATTTTTAGATGTAAGGTCAAAAGAAGAATGTGATACCATGAGGTTTAATTTTGACCTTTTCGGCATTAAAGTTATTGAAATTCCGGTGGAAGAATTACCTTCAAAGGTAAAAGATTTACCCAAAGACAAATTAATAGGAACTTTTTGTTCGTCAAAAACCAGGGCTGCCTGGGCTTATATTTATTTGCTGTCGATGGGATATGAAAATGTCAAATGGATATCGGCGGGAAATGAAGAAATAGGAGCGGTGCTGAAACCGGGAAGAATTTATAAACAATTGCATATTAAAAAATAACCTTTATGACAATTTTTGTAGGTATAATAATCCTAATAGCATCTTTCATTTTTGCGATGCTTGGTCTCGGAGGAGGGATGGTTTACGTTCCTGTACTTAACTGGGCAGGTTACGACATGGTAAACGTAGCCATCCCTTTGGGACTTTTGCTTAACGGTCTTAACACGCTGTTGGTGTTGATACCTTACGCCCGCAAAGGTCTTGTTGATTGGAAAGGTGGAGCGGTTATGGCTTTAACGGCGCTTATTGCTGCACCTCTCGGGGCTATGACAAGCGATAAGGTTCCGGTTCAGACATTAAAATTATTATTTGCCGCAATGGTTATTATTGCCGCCGTCAGGATGATATGGTCGTCAAAAAAATCGGAACCCGATAAAATGATGTCTATAGGCAAAAGAAGTCTTATCGGATTTTTTACCGGGTCGTTTGCGGGTTTTATCGGTGGTATGTTAGGATTGGGAGGAGGATTTATCATTGCTCCTATTTTGATGGCTATGGGGTATAAAACCAAACAAGCTGCGGCAACAACGGCTTTTGTAGTTACGTTTTCTTCCTTTTCGGGATATTTGGGACATATGGCACAAGGACAAATGAACTGGAATCTCACAATAGTTGTTGTTATAGCGGTTATAATTGGAAGCCAGTTGGGTGGAATGTACATGACGCAAAAAGCAAAATCGAAACAGGTGAAAATAGTTTATGCATTCGTATTGCTGATTATAGCCATAAAACTTATTTACGCAGCTTTAACGTATAATCCGGAAAAATCCATAGATGAAAAGGCTTTCCTGAAAGTTAACAATGATACGGAAATAATAAAAACTACATAAATGTTAAAGTACAAAATAGAAGCTTCCCATAAAAAGAACGGGAGTGCATTTGCTCTGGCAAACAAAAGCGTTATCAGTTTTGATGCTACATCGGGTCGTGACGACATTTTACCCAATCCCGCCGAATTACTTTTATCGGCGTTGGCGGCATGCATACTTAAAAATGTCGAACGTTATTCGGAAATTTTACATTACGATTATAATTCGGCTGAAGTGGTGATTACGGGTGAACGTAACGATACCCCGCCTTTTATGAGTAAGATAGACTATGTTTTGAAAATTGATACGAGTGTGGACGAACGCAAACTTAACAATTGGCATAAAAATATCTTAAAATTCGGCACTATCAGTAATACTTTGGCTAAAGCATGTGAACTTAACGGAAAAGTTGAATATTTAAAAAACGATTTATGAAAAATAAAAAAACCGGTATTGTATTAATTATTATTACGGTTTTGATTTTGGGATTACTGATTCTTGGAAAGCAAAAACTGACTTGTTTTGTTACGAAATATCAACTTTCGCACAATAGCATAACATTGAACGGTTCCGACTCCGCTAAATTTAAAAAAGATTATAGCCGTAGTGTTGCAAGTTTGACCGTTTTGGAATTCGGTGGGTACGGTTGTAAACCGTGCCGGCGTATGGACACCGTGATAAATAATGTTCGAAAAAAGTTCGGGAATAAAGTTGTTTTTAAGAATTATAAAGTAACCGACCCTGCAAACAAAAAAGCTGCAAAATTTTACAATATTATTGCAATCCCAACGCAGATAATAATTGATAATAAAGGAGAAGAAGTTTTTAGACATACAGGTTTTCTTTCAGAATCAAGTCTGACCGGTAAGATAAATTATTTGTTAAAAAAGGGTGATTGATTTTTGTTAAACATTCAGCTTTCAGCGTTTGGGGTTAAACATTTGATTGGATGATTGGGTGATTGAGGGGGTGTCATCCTATGTTTGCAAAACCGAATTTGTGTAAACTTTCCATTTTTAATATTGTTAGTCAATCATAAGAAAAAGGAGAAAGGAAAAGACTTTTAAGGGTGATTTGGGAAATTTTTCAACAATCTTTATATGATGTTTTAGCGGTACATTAGGTAGGTGTCACCCTGAGAGAAAAGAAAATAAATTTTCAACAATCTTTAATAACGTTGTATCAAAGCCAAAGAGGCAGTCATAGTGAGCTTGTCGAACTATGGCAGGGGAAGCCACCGCACACACGGTTCGACTTACCTGCCATTCGGCAGGCTGCTCACCGTGACAATCCGCCCACTCTTTTATCTAATTGATATACAGGTGTTTTGAATCGACGTCATTGGTAGCTTACAATGTCGCAAATACCATCGGCAAGTCCAATGTTCGGAGCAATTTCCACAGAGCCGGAAATCACGTGAATTTCGGCTCTAATTCCTTTTTTGTCAAGAAATTTTTGTAATGTGTTGGGATAAGAGGTCGCTATTTTTTTCCGTTGAAATATTCAAGGTTTACATTTCTTACATTTTTAGGTACGGCAAGCGATAGTCTGCATTTTGAAAATCCCAGTTTTTTAACCGGTTCAACATTCTTTTCCTTTTCCACCAAAAGATTTTCGCCAACGATGGCGATATCCACAACACCGTCTTCAAGATATTGGGGAATATCGGCGTTGCGGAGATAAAGAACTTCCAAAGGAAAATTTGATGCCGGAACTTTAAGCTGATCCTTTCCGTTTTCTATGGAAATGCCACAATCTTTCAGCAATTTTAATGAATCCTGGTTTAACCTTCCGCTTTTTTGAATTGCAATTTTCAATCTTTTCATGTTCTGCTTTTCTTTTTGTCAGGCAGTCCAAGCGGAATAAACAAAAAAACCCGCCTGAACTACTCAGACGGGTTTTAAATATTTTTATATGATTACATACATCATTCCTCCTTCGCCTGAGCAAGGTAAAAATGGAAATGATGATGTAACCTGTTTAAATACATTTTTCGTGATTTGTTTTGGCAAAATTAGAAATTATTTTAAATACCACCTGAATTTTTTATCAAAACCGGAAAGTATAAGACAGATTGAGGTGTGTTCTGTGTATTAATCCAACTTCCAAAACAATGATATTATAGTCGTTAACGTTAAGTAATCCTCCGAAAAGAAAATTCCACGGATAAGTTACGGTAGTGTTGCCGGTATATAGAATAAAGTCGCCGTAAACAGGTACTCCGTGCGGGAAAATTGATTCCGTCGGAACCAATCCTTCGAAATAATGGTTGTCTTTCATAAATGATGTGCCAATCCAAAATGTACCTTTGGCTTTGTTCTCATTATGTCCGAGTAATATTCCGGTTTTAACTTTAAAAAATTGGTAATTAAGAGCTTTTTTGTAATTACTCCGGTGTGTTTTGGAATATTCGTAATTCAATAAAATAAAATAACCTTTGTAACCTGTGCTACCCGTTACTCCGAACCCATAAACGGCACCCGAATAATCTTGATTAGTTTTAAGGTGAGCCTCTTTGTTTTGCGGATTATTGGCTGTTTGGATGAATGTTAAAGTCATATCGTAGTTGGTATAGCCGTTAGTGTAACCGAACAATCCGTAAACATTTAGAAATGGGAACAGCCAAAAATCCGGACGAACTGTTGTGCTTATCTCACCCGATTCCGTTTTATCCTCTATTTTGTCGGCTGTAATAAAGTTATCATTTTCATAATTATGTAACTCAACATCTGTTGCGGTATAATTTTGATCGAACTTAAAAAAGTTAATCCCCGCTCCGAAAGGTAACGGCAGTATCATACCGTTGTGTCTTCTCTTCTTACCGAAAATTGGCGGGTGCAACGATACGGGTTTTGCTTTTTGAACAAGCTTTGCAGTGTCATTATCAAACCAATGATATGTTTTAGCAGGCATACCGCTGATACCAGCCGATTGTGCAAATAAATTTTTACCGGAAAATAAGATAAAAATGACAAACAATAATTCAATAGTTTTCAATTTCATAACAAAAATTTTGAGCTTTAAATTTATGTTTTTATTTCGTCAAATTTGTACCTTTACAAGTAAAAAATTAAAAATACTATGGATTTACAGTTAAAAGGAAAATATTTTATCGTAGGAGGTGCCGGAAGCGGCTTCGGTCGTGCAGTCACCCTGGCTCTTGTAAACGAAGGTGCAAATGTTATTGCGGTAAGTCGTACCGAAAGAAAATTGCTGGAACTTAAAAGAATGTTTCCCGATAACATTGAGCTTATCACCGGCGATATTACAAGAGAGAATATTATAACCCGTATTGTAGTTGAAGCTGCCGGAAAAAACCTTTGGGGAGTGTTTTTTAATTCCGGAGGACCACCTGCCGGTACTTTTGAAGAGATTTCAATGCAACAGTGGGATGATGCTTACCAGACAATTGTCAGGTGGAAAATAGAGTTGACAAAATTATTACTTCCGCAATTTAAAAAACAAGGTCACGGCAGGTTTATTTATTTAGAAAGTGTTTCGGTAAAACAACCCGTTGAAAACCTGATACTGAGCAACTCTTTGCGCTCCGCTATTGTAGGTTTTGTGAAAACGTTGTCGCAAGAAATTGCGGGAACCGGAATTACGGCAAATGTCGTGGCTCCCGGATATCACGATACGGATGCTATGAAAAGGCTTTTCAACAAAAAAGCGGAACAAACGGGTAAAGATGAAAAATCAATAAGGATGGAATTTGAAAAACAAATTCCGGTAGGAAAAATGGGGGATGCTTCCGATTTGGCAACATTGGTTTTGTGGCTTTTTTCACCTTATTCAAAATATGTTACCGGACAAACAATTTCACACGATGGCGGGCTGGTAAAAGGACTATTTGGATAAAAACAATAAATTGATACGATTTTTTAAGAAAATATACCGTGATTTTCTTACTTTCAGCAAAGCGGAACAATACGGAATTATAGTTTTGCTTGTATTGACTGTAATTTCCGGTGTTGTATATTTTACTTTGCCTTGGTTAATAAAACCACATACTTATTATGATCTCGGAAAGATAGACAGTATAAGGAATTTTTTGAAGGAACAGAAACATTTGGAGGATTCCGTAAATATTGAAAGAATCCGTAGTTCGGGACAATTGTCGGAAGTATTGGCTCGTCAAAAGTTGCATCCTTTTCCTTTTGATCCCAACAAGTTGCCTGTAGATCAGTGGAAAAAGTTGGGATTATCCGCTAAACAGATAGAGGTTATCAAAAACTATGAAGCAAAGGGAGGCAAATTTTATGTAAAAGAGGATTTGAAAAAGATATATTGTATTTCCGAAGCCGAGTATGAAATTCTTGAACCGTATATAACTGTAAAGCCCCTTTTTGCCGATGCAAATCCGGGCATCATAAAAAGAAAGATAAAAACCAAATATAAACTTACCGAACTTAATTCGGCTGATTCGTCAACACTTGTTAAAAATTTGGATATACCTTCTTGGATGTCGGCAAGAATAATTAAATACCGTAATAAATTGGGAGGGTTTTACAGTAATAAACAACTGTTGGAGGTTTACGGAATGCGTGAAAAATATTATAATCCCATTAAAAAGTATATATATGCCGACACCTCTTTAATGCAAAAAATATGTATAAATCAAGTTGGTTTCAAACAATTGCTAAGACATCCTTATTTTGATTATAAAACGGTTAAGTTGATATTTAATGAAAGAGAAAAAAAGGGGAAGTTTTCCAATTTAAATCAAGTTCTAAATCTCATAACGGATGAATCTTTAAAAAAGAGGCTGTCTCATTATTTGTATATTTGCCCTTCCGATGCACGGGATTATTAAAAATTAAAAACGAAATACGATGAGTAAAATAGGTAAGGTTTTCAAATCTTTTCCCCGTACTTTTTGGGTTGCAAATACAATGGAGCTTTTTGAACGTTGGGCATGGTACGGACTTTTTGCGGTTTTGGCGCTTTATTTAACCAAGTCAACCGATGAAGGAGCTTTGGGGTTTACGCAGAGTCAAAAAGGTTCAATAATGGGAACGGTAACGGCAATTTTGTATTTCCTTCCGTTGATAACCGGAGCCATTGCCGACAGGGTAGGATATAAAAAAGTGTTGATTATAGCGTTTCTCATTCTTTCAACGTCGTATCTTACAATGGGTTATGTGAAAACATATTTTGCCGTTTATGTGGCTTTTCTGTTTGTTGCATTGGGAGCGGCATTGTTTAAACCCATTGTTTCGGCCACTGTTGCAAAAACCACTAATGACGAAACCTCGTCAATAGGTTTCGGAATATTTTATATGATTGTAAATATTGGCGGTTTTGTAGGCCCTATTTTTTCATCAAAACTGCGTGAAGCATTCGGTTGGAGGATTGTTTTTATAATGGCAGCATCGGCAATTCTGGTTAACCTTATAATAGCCGTTTTCTTTTTTAAAGAACCAGAAAGAGAGAAAACCAAAGATAAAATTGGAGAGGCTATAAAAAAATCGTTGTCCAACATTTGGATTGCCCTCAAAGATATGAGGCTTTTGGTGTTTCTGATAATTATGGTTGGGTTTTGGACGATGTTCAACCAATTATTTTACACATTACCGAACTTTATCGACCAGTGGGTTGATACAAAAGTTATCTATAACGCAATAGCGTCAATATCACCCGGTTTGGCTTCTGCAATAGGAACACCTGAAGGAACCATTGCTCCGGAGATGATGGTTAATCTGGATGCCGGCGCAATTATTCTTTTCCAGATTCTTATCTCCTCGTTGGTGATGAAATTACGTCCCGTTAATGCTATTATCACCGGTATTCTGGTAAACGCAATAGGTATAGGTATAGCATTCAGTCAGCACAACGGACTTTATGTTATCTTGGGTATTTTAATTTTTGCAATTGGAGAAATGGCTTCATCACCGAAATTTACAGAATATATCGGAAAAATTGCTCCTAAAAATAAAGAGGCCCTTTATATGGGAACTTCATTTCTTCCTGTTGCTGCAGGTAATTTTATTACCGGATTTTTATCGGGTGATGTTTATCAGTCGTGGTCGGATAAAATTACTCTTTTACAACGCGAAGTTGCTGCCAGAGGACTTTCCATTCCCGAGATAACGAAAACATTTACTCAAAACGATTACATTCACCGTGCCGCCGAGCTGATGGGAATGACCGAAGATCAGCTTACTCAATACTTGTGGAATACATATCATCCTCAAAAAATATGGATGCTTTTCAGTGCAATAGGTGTTGCCACGATAATAGGTCTTTTCCTTTATGACAAGCTTTTGTTGAAGGAGAGTAAATAAAAGGGTAAAATATGGTGTTAGACTTGTCGGATAATTGAAAAAATTGATAAATGAAATATCCCCCAATAGAAACTCCTTTAACAAAACTTCTTGATATAGATTATCCCATTATTATGGCTCCGATGTTTTTGGTATCATCGCCGAAAATGATTATAGAAGCATTGAACAGCGGGATAACGGCGGCTTTTCCGGCTTTGAATTACAGAACCGATGAAGAGTTGCGAAAAGCCATTGATGAAATAAAGGCCGCAACCGTGAAACCTTTCGGGATAAACCTGATAGTCAATAAGTCGAATCTTAAATACAAATCTCAACTGGAAACATGTATTGATAAAAAGGTTGACTTTATAATAACGTCTTTAGGGAGCCCCGAAGAAACAATAAACCGTTGTAAAGAACACGGAATTAAGGTTTTTTGTGATGTTGTCGATTTAAAATATGCTAAAAAAGTAGAGGCTTTGGGAGCCGATGCCTTGATAGCCGTTACTTCGCTGGCGGGTGGTCATGCCGGCGATAAAAAACCTGATGAACTGATTCCGGAACTGGTTAAGGAGTGTAATATTCCCGTTATCGGAGCCGGAGGCGTTACCCGCGGCATCCACCTTAAAAATATGCTCGACCTTGGAGCTGCCGGAGTGTCTGCCGGAACGGTATTTATAGCTTCGGAGGAGTGCGAAGTGTCCGATGAATATAAAAAGGCGATTTTAAAATACAGAGGCAAAGACATTGTACGTACCGATAAAATTTCGGGAACACCTTTGACTGTTATTAATACACCGTATGTTCAAAAAGTAGGTACAAAAGCAGGTCCTTTAACAAAGTTGCTTTTAAAAAACAAAAGATTAAAGAAATGGGTAAAACTAATTGTGGCTGCCCGTGGTATTAAAGCCATCGAAAAAGCAACTTTCGGAGGTTCTTATAAAT
This sequence comes from Bacteroidales bacterium, assembly GCA_015489465.1. GTDB lineage: Bacteria > Bacteroidota > Bacteroidia > Bacteroidales > F082 > B16-G9. Next base: position 9,410 of record WFZS01000038.1, read on the forward strand.
CGTTCTGGGTAGCAGGACCCGGTATTGAACATATTAACACAATACGTCCCGTAAAACAAATAGTTGAAAATATTATAAAAGAATATTGGGAATTGAAAAAGTAGTCTGTTTATCTTTTCACTGTGCAAAAGAAATCCGGTGTTTTATTCTGCCTTTTTATTACATGTTGTTATGATGTAAATGTATTATTTTTCTAACCGCTTTTTATATTATTGAAAGTTACTCTACGGAAAAGTATTTTACACTGAATATTGATGATTAATTTTAGGTTATAAAAGTCCGTGTTTTATTACTTTTATTTTAATAAAGTCTTTAAACTTTAACAGATTATAAGCTAAAAAACTTTACTTAATTAGTTGTAGGTAATTATAAATAACTGTATTTTTAAGCAGCAAATTTATGTAGTGGTAATTCAATTTTAAAAAAATTCAAAACAGTTATGAGAACCTTGTCTTTATTGCAAAAAGTAAGCTTTTTTGCAGGAGCTTTAATAGCGTTATTATTTTTTCCCGGGATGGTTTTCGGGCAAACAAACTATTCTCTCGATTTTGACGGGGGAACGGACCATGTTGTGCTTGGAGGTGACGATTTTCCACCGCCTTGGACTTTGGAGGTTATGGTTAATAAAAGTGAAACCGATAACTACCAGCATTTGCTGACAAGCACAGACGGTAACAGCGGTATCAGACTCGAACAATATTGGGGAACTAAAGTGGGTTTTACAAAATCGGGTTATGCCGACTGGTATTTTAATTATGTAGCTCCCATAGGACAATGGATTCAAGTTACAATAACGAACAACGGATCGGAAACCAAACTTTATATTGACGGCGTTTATAATAGTTCTGTAAACGCCTCAATAGATTTTCCGATGAAGTGGATAAGCAAACCTAACGAAGATGCTTCCTTAAAAGCGAAAATTGACGAGTTGAGAATATGGAATAAAGTTTTAAGCGATGATGTTATCGCTCAATATGCGGGACAGCCTGTTGACGATACTCATCCCGATTGGGATAACCTTTTACATTATTATAAATTTGACGAAGGATCGGGAAATATTTGTTACGATTCAAAAGGAGACCTTGACGGAATAATTCACGGAGCAACATATTATATTGATACAAACCATGATGCGGGAGTAAAAGAGTTGGTGGCTCCGGAAAATACAACGGATAATTATTCTTCCGAAGAACCTTTAATCGTTAAAGTTAAAAATTACGGTTTCGAGGAAATTAACGAAAGTTTTACCGTAAGTTATACACTTGAGGGTGTTTTACAACAAACCGTTACCATTCATGCGGACGAAGAAGCATTACCTCCCGGAGGAACCATTGACGTTTCTTTTGATCCTATCGACCTAAATACATCCGGTACATACCATTTTAAATTTTATACATCGCTTGATGCCGACGAAAATCATAGTAATGACACTTTAACGAAAACTCTTATTAGCAATTCACATGTTGTAGGACCGATCACCGCTTTTGAAGCCGACTCTAACACCGCTTTAATAACATGCGCGCCTTCAAAAGTAAAAGTGATATTTTACAAAGACGATATGTTCCGCATTTGGCTTGCACCTAACGGCACGTTTACTAATCCTGCCGGTGATAATATTGTTGTAAGTTACGATTATCCCGGAGTTAATATTAACTGGACGGACGAGGGAGATTATTACGCCGTTACATCATCCAAACTTGAACTTAGGGCGTATAAAAACCCTCTGAGGTTCGAACTTTACGATAATGTTACAAAAAGTCAAATATGGAGTGAAACTTCAGGATTGGATTACGGAACAAGGACTTTCCAATATCTGAACTCCGACCCGGATGAATATTTCTACGGCGGAGGTATGCAGAACGGATATTTTTCGCATAAAGGAACCAAGATAAAGATTTCAAAAGAAACTCAAAACTGGGATGACGGAGCAGTTCCTAATCCCGTACCGTTTTATATGAGTACAAAAGGTTACGGAGCTTTCAGAAATACCTTTGCCAAAGGTGTTTACGATTTTACGAATCCTAATAAAATTAGTACTGCACACAAGGAAAACAGGTTTGACTGTTTCTATTTTTACGGGCCGTCTTTAAAAGAGGTTCTTAACGGATATACGGAGTTAACGGGACGTTCTTTGTTCCCTCCGAGGTGGGGTCTTGAACTCGGTGATGCCGACTGCTACAACAAAGACGGACATACAACACCTGATGTTATTCCTTTGGTTGCAGATAAATACAGGGAATACGACTTGCCCGGAGGATGGATATTGCCCAATGACGGATACGGTTGCGGATACACCGATTTGCCTTACGTTGTGGAACAGCTCCACCAAAGAGGTTTTTACACCGGACTATGGACCGAAAACGGTGTTGACCAAATTGCCTGGGAAGTGGGAACGGCAGGAACAAGGTTGTGTAAACTTGATGTGGCATGGGTAGGTTCGGGATATCTTAACGCATTGAATGCCTGTAAGGCGGCATACACCGGAATAGAAGACAACTGTAATGAAAGAGGTTATGTTTGGTCTGTTTGCGGTTGGGCCGGAACACAAAGGTATTCTGTAGTTTGGTCGGGTGACCAGTATGGCGGTTTCGAATATATACGTTTCCATATTCCTACTTTTATCGGGTCGGGATTGTCGGGATACAACCTCGCATCATCCGACTTGGACGGTATTTTCGGTGGAGGAGCGCTCTCTTATGCACGTGATATCCAATGGAAAACATTTATTCCTGTTTTTTATGCCATGTCGGGTTGGGCCCCTCATGACAAACATCCCTGGAATTATGGTAATACGGTGATGAACATAAGCCGCGATTACCTTAAACTTAAATTGAGATTAACTCCTTATATGTACACCTATGTCCGGGAAGCACACGATGACGGAACTCCCGTTGTCAGGGCAATGGTTCTTGAATTCCCCGATGACCCCGTAACATGGGGAAAAACAACACAGTATCAATTTATGAGCGGTGAGTGGATGTTGGTAGCTCCTGTTTATCAGCAAACGGAAGAGCGCGACAGTATTTATTTCCCGCAAGGAAAATTTATCGATTATTGGGACGGTCAAGTATATGAAGGTCCGATGTTTTTGAACGATTATCCGGCTCCATTATCAAAATGTCCTGTGTTTATAAAAGAAGGAGCCATTATTCCGATGTACAC
>WFZS01000039.1 GCA_015489465.1 Bacteroidales bacterium
ATGACCGTAATAGGTGATATACTTGTGGTTCAGATGATGAAAAGGATAAATTTCACGGCAAAAGATTACTCTTTACGTCATCACGGAGGTTATCTGGGACATAAATCAAGAAAGGATGCTGAACAATGATAAAATCGGTAATTTTTGATCTTGACGGAACGCTTATTAACTCCATCGGCGATATTGCAAATTCGTGCAACATAATGTTGAAAAATCACGGGTATCCCGTTCATCCTGCCGAACATTATATCAAATGGGTCGGAAATGGCGCTTTAAGATTGATAAAAGAAGCCTTGCCCGAGCATATTAATTTTGATGAAAAAACATTAAACGACCTTCTTAAAGAGTACACAGGTATTTACGAAAAAAATTGCACTCTTAACAGCTATCTTTATGACGGTATTCCCGAAGTTCTGGACAAATTAACCGAAAAAGGAGTAACATTCTCGATTAATACCAACAAACCCCATTCGGTAACCTTGAATGTTGTTAACCATTATTTTAAGAATTGGGATTTCAAATACGTGATAGGGCAAAAACCGGAAGGTGTTAAAAAACCCGAGCCGCAAGCAGCTCTTTTCATAGCAAAAAATTTGGGTTTAAAACCATCGGAAATGCTGTTTATCGGTGATTCCGATGTTGATGCACAAACAGGTAAAAATGCCGGTATGAAAACAGTTGGCGTAACGTGGGGGTACCGGAATATCGATGAAGAGACCGGATTTGACTACATTGCCGCGAAACCTGAAGATATCGTTAAAATCATTGAAAATCTGAATAAAAATGAAAAATAAAAAATCCGTCATTTTTTTTGCGGCAATAATTCCAGTGTTGTTATTGAGTTTTAAACCGGACGGTTTACCGCTTTTCGACAAAGAAAAAGTAACGGTAAAAGGCGACTGGCTTTTGCAAAACATTAATGCGAAAGCAAAACTTTATAAAACAAAAGAGGGATTGTTGGTTTTTTCAAACGGAATCATTTCCAGAACTTTTAAGACGGAACCGAATTGTGCAACCGTTAGTTTTGAAAATCTTACCGTTAACAAAGAGTTTTTACGTTCGGTAAGACCCGAAGCAGAGATTATTCTAGACGGCATTAACTTAAAAATCGGAGGTTTGGAAGGTCAGCCCATACATAATTATCTGACGGAAAAATGGATAAACAACCTGAAAGCCGATCCGTCGGCTTTTAAAATGACGGACTACGGGATTAACGAAAACAAAAAGCGCTTCGACTGGAAAAAACACCGTGAGTGGATGCCTAAAGATATGCCGTGGCCCGTTCCCGGAAAAGAGTTGACATTCAAATATGAACTCAACGACTCGGCTATTATTGCAATTGTCAATAGAGAAGAAATTAAAAAGAGCGTTGAAGAACTTGATTATCTGAAAAATGTCATTGTAAAAGTTCATTACGTTCTTTACGACAACATGCCTGTTATTAGTAAATGGATTACTGTTGAGAACGGCTCAGACAAAAATATATTTATCAAAAAATATAAAAGTGAAATACTTGCAGCCGTTGAACCCGCAACGGGACCAAGCTATAAACACAATTGGATGCTTCCGAACATCACCATACAAACCGATTACGATTGTGGCGGAGGTATGCATTATGAAGTAGGTGAAGGAAAAGCTTACGAATGGACAACAGACTCGCTGTACAGTACACAAGTGGATTATTCGCGAAAGACCCCTTGCCTGCTTGAGGTGAGACCGGAATACGGTCCAGCTCAAACAGTCAAACCGGGTGAGATTTTTACAAGTCACCGCGTTTGGGAAGAATTGCATTCAAGTCGCGACCGCGAAAGAAAAGGTCTTGAACAACGGCGTATGTTTAAAGCTTTGGCACCGTGGGTTACCGAAAATCCCGTAATGATGCATGCGCGATTTGCAAAAACCAAAGCAGTTAAAAAAGTTGTTGACCAATGTGCCGAAACCGGTTTTGAGATGGTGATATTAACTTTCGGCAGCGGTGTTAATATGGAAGATACCTCCGAAAGAAATATTCAAAGAATGAAGATGCTTAGGGATTACGCCCACTCGAAAGGTGTAACGCTTGGAGGATATTCATTGCTCGCAAGCCGGAAAGTGGGCGGTGGAAAAGATGTTGTTTCTCCTCCGGGCATGCATCCTACTTTCGGTAATTCACCTTGTCTTTGCAGCCGTTGGGGTATCGGATATTTTCAAAAGCTGTATAAATTTATTGACAAAACGGATTTTGACGTTTTGGAACATGACGGTTCATACCCGGGTGATGTGTGTGCTTCTACAAAACATCCGGGGCATAAAAACTTGTACGACAGCCGTTGGAACCAGTTCAGAGAGATAAAGGATTTTTATCATTGGTGCCGTGCAAACGGTGTTTTTCTGAATGTACCCGACTGGTACATAATGAACGGAAGCAACAAAGTGGCAATGGGTTACCGCGAAACAAACTGGTCGCTGCCCCGTGAACAACAAGAGATTATAGAGCGTCAGAATATTTACGACGGAACATGGTATAAATCACCTTCAATGGGATGGATGCACGTTCCTTTGATGCAATATCACGGCGGCGGTAAAGCCGCAACCCTGGAACCTTTGCATGAACATCTGAAAAGCTACGGGCAACGCTTGGCAAATCTTTTCGGCGCCGGAGTGCAGGCGGCATGGCGAGGCAAAGAACTTTACGATAA
>WFZS01000040.1 GCA_015489465.1 Bacteroidales bacterium
AGTTACCGTCATTGAAGTTCTGTAGAACATTCCAATATCCGTCATGTCCGGAAGGAATGTACATGTAGAAACTCAATTTGTAATAACCTTCGGTAAATTCGTCAATAGGATAAACAAGGTCATTGTTGTCAACTATGTTTGCAGAATTGGGCGCCGAGTAAGATTGTGCATCTGAAACATACGGGTCTTCCGTAGCATTACAAGGATCTTGACTCCATGTTGTCCAATCTTCAGGATTTTGACAAGCTACTTGTTCACCTGCATTGTAATCGTCAAAGTTGTCTTCGTAAATTGCTGACGAACCGCTTCCCGTTACTTCAACCGGATCGGCACATGCTTGTTCGGATTCTTGTTCATCGTAAACCGCTGTCACACAATAGGTGTAAGTGCCGCTTGGAACATTAGAATCAACATAAGAAGTTGTTAAAATATCGGAAATCGATGTAAGTAAATCTCCGTTACGGTAAATATTGTAACCCAAAAGTCCTTTACCGTCGTTTGTTGTTACAACGATATCGTCAAGAAGAATGGATGTTGACTCGGTATCACTTCCCTTATATTTAAAAGCAATAGCTATAACGCCGGGATATGCCGACAGGTCAACGTCTCCCGAATTTACCCACTCATAATTAGAGTTATCTGATGTCGGTAGTGTCGGTGACAAAAGGTTCCATGTTGCAGTAGCAAAATTGTCACCGGTAAAGTCGGTTGAAACATAAACTTCAAGAGGATTACCGTTAGTGTGAGCCCAATATGCCATGGCCGACTTAAATGTTAATATTTTATCGGCTTGAGTATTGTCAATTAACGGTGAAACAAGCCATGTTTCCATATCGTCAAGTCCTGAATTATAGCCGGTTGCTTGAGCGTAATGATTATCATTGTAAATTTTTGCAATCCACTGTCTGTCACCGGCAACAATAATATCTTGCCAACCGTTTTGATCTATTGCGTCTCCGTAATCGTAATCATCAAAAGATTCGTTTAATTCGGAAAGTGTGTTGGGTGGCAACCATGAAACCGTAACATTATTTTCATCAACTGTTGCAGTTACGTTTAAAGGCGGATCATATGTTGCCGCTTCGTTAACGGTAATATAATCTTCTTTCGTGATAGTGTCCGAATCTGTTGCATTTGAAGCGATAAGAGTAACCGTGTAAACTCCGGGATTTTGATAGGTATGAACCGGATTTTGATCGGTACTTGATTCTCCGTCACCGAAATCCCATTGCCAATCGTTGGGATTGCCTGAAGAATTATCTGTAAAAGTTACTTCCAAAGGAGCATCACCACTAACCGGAGAAGCTTCGAAATCAGCAGTAACTTCTTCAACTTTAACTATTGATATATTGTCAACATAAATATTTTGCGGATTATAAGAGTAAAGTACGGGAGTAATGGACCATACCACTGTATCAGCTGCATCAACTGTAATATAAGTTGTAAGAGTTACCCACGCCGTATCACTTTTTGTTTCATCCTGAGTAGAGTTAATTGTTTCGTCACCTGTACCGTAGAATTTCATCTTTACTTTTTTTCCGTTTCCTGTTAATACGGAAGCTTGAAATCTAAAGGTACCGGTTACAAATCCGCCGACACTGGCAGACCTTACTTTAAACGCCATTCCGTTGTTTCCGTCAGGTGTTAATGTAACAAACTGACCGTCCGAATCACCCGATTGGGCTGTGACAAGAGCACTTTGTATTTTTGATATTTTGTAGGGACCTACTACGGTAACATCGTCACCTACGGCATAGCTTTCAAAATCATCGGTGAAATCGGAATATTTTTGTGCCTGCACCATAAATGAAGTTAAAAGCACGATTAATAATGAAAAAATAAATCTTTTTTTCATGGCTTTAAAATTTGATTAAACATATAATTTACTGAACTACAATAACTTTCACAAAATTTGCTTGATGGTTAACTGTTTTTAATAATTCTTTACTAAATTATGAAAAAATTAAACCGGTGAAATGTTTTTTTAAATGTATTTGGAAAAATATATGTTTAAATTCAAAATATTCATTATGTTTTAATTTTTAATCCATAAGGTTTCGGCTTAATCACGTAAATTGCTAATAAAAACCGCTATTCTGAAAAGAAATTTTAAACAAATTAAAGGGTAACCTCTGATATTTTCCTATTAGGGATTATTCAGGTTATCTACCGTATCAAAATGTTGCGGTTTCATGTTCTTTCAATATCAAATATGGGGTAATTATTATAACCTTGTAAGTAGTTGTAAATCAATAAGCATATGATATTAATTTCCGAAATTAATTTTCAATATCAATGAGATATTTCGTCCCATATTGTTAATGTTTAACGGTTTTAAAGTTGATAAATGATCCCGGTAAACTTTATTTGTAAGGTTGTTTCCCGAAACAATTATTGAAATTTGTTGTTTTAACAATTTAATATCGGTGCCCATTGACATGTTAATTAGTATGTATCCGTCGGTTTCGGTTTCAAACTGTGAAGGTTTGTTTTGTGCAAAAGTTATATCTGTTCCGGCTTTAATATAACTGTTTTCGAACGAATGCCATTTTTTGTTTTTCAGCATAAGTTCCAAGTTTATTTTTTGAGCCGGTATGAAAGGTAAATAATCACCGGACTTTTTTCTCCCGACGGTATAAGTCCATTTACCCAGAAAATGCAACCATGGCACAGGGTTAGGGTGAATATGAATCATAGACTCCCCTCCATATAAAAATGCTTGGTCTTGTCTGTAATAATAAACGGGGAATCCGGAAGCCGTTGTATCATTGGAAGGGCTTAAGTAAATATAGTTTGAGATGTTATTATAAAATCCGGAAATATCAAAAGTAGCATGTTCATTATGAAAATGTATTCCGGCATCAAATTCGGTGTTTCTTTGTGTTTTAAGATCGGGATTTCCCTTTTCGTAACGTGTCCCGTGAACGCCGTTCTGGGTAAGTTCCGCTAGATTAGGACTCCTGAAAGAAGAAGCGATATTAAACCTTATTAAAAGAGGGGTGTTAATTTGATAAGTCAGTCCGGTTGAAAAACTTACATTATCAAATTTTCTGTTTAACGAATTAACAGTATCGAAAGTTATATCGTTAATTTGAAAAGGTACATTAATTATTGAATGTGTATATCTTACTCCGGCTTCAATGTTCAATTTATTCTTTTTATATTTTGATATTGCGAAAAGAGAAACATCATTTATAGTAGCATCCGGAAGAACATGGTCGGGTGCATGGAAATTTTTATTTTTTTGATTGTATCCTTGTATTCCCGCCGCAAACCTGAAATCTTTGTTAATATTAAAATTTGTTCTTGATGAATAGTAAAGAGTGTTCAACAACATATTTACCGCATTAAAGTAGGGTTTGTCATAATCTGTATTGAGTTTTCTCCTGTTTTGTTGCCATGAAATGTCAATATCCGTTTTAGTGCTACCGATAAAAATTTTGTTCCGTGAATGCAATAACAAATTGTTTAAATCCTGATACCAGATATTGTTTTTACGTTCATCATCCGTAACTTTATTAATTGACGATGGTACGGTAAGTCCGAGTTTATAATTGCTGTACTCACCGAATAATCTGAATGTTCCTATTTTTTTGATAATACCCACATCGGCTTTTACACCGTTAGTGTTGAATCTTGAATTAGGTACTCTTTTATTATTTCCGTCTTTATAATCCTTGTTGGAATTAACGTTTCCGTGTATGCCCCAAATAATATTTTTATCGGTTCCTCTAACGCCTAAAATACCGTTTAATCCCGAGGTATTGGTAAAATATTTAAAAACGGCATTTCCTTTGATTTTCCCGCTTGGTAACGGGGCTTCGGGAATGATATTTATTACGCCGCCGACTGCACCGGAACCGTAAAGTAATGATGCCGGTCCTTTAAGAACCTCTATTTTGCCTATACCGGACTCGTCTATTATGTACGGGTGATTTACGGAAAACTGAAAGTTTTGTAACGGAATTCCATTGTTGAGAAATAATATATTGCTTGTTGATAATCCTCTGATAACAGGTGTGTTAATTCCCGGTCCTTTTGATATGACATCAACACCCGGAATTTGTTTCAAAGCCCCGGTAAAAGAGGGTGTGGCCGATTGGAGTATGGTTTTGCTTTTTAATGTGCTTATATTTACGCTGTTTGCATGTTGCGAATCGGCAAAATTACCCGAAACAACAACTTCCTCGCTTTGAATAACAGCCGGTTCAAGAGAAAAATCCAATTGAATACTTTTTTTACCTGTTTTTACTCTTTTTATTGCAGTTTTATAGCCAATGAAAGATACTGTAATCAACAAATCACCTTTCGGTAAGTTTTTTAACTCGTAATACCCCTTGTCATCTGTTACCGTACCTTTTGATAATTCGGGTAAATATACATTAGCACCCGTTAACGGTGTTCCGTCTTTTTTGTCAATTACAAAACCTGACAATTCCGTTTGTCCATACAAAGACAAATTTAAAATCAATGCTACTAAAATAAACCCTAATCTATTCATAATCCGTAAATATCAATTATATTCTTTTGGTGCAAAGTAAGTTAAAGAACGAATTTGACAAGATATTTTTTGTTAAAAGTTTTTATAAAACAAATGAAAATAATTATATATTTGAAATACGAATATCGTTACTATTAATTAACCCGTTCAAAATTTTGATTATGAAAAAGTTATTAATTCTATTAGTTACACTTACGTTTATAAATATTTCTTACTCGCAAATTATTTCCCAAGGAGCCGTTTGGAAGTATCTTGATGACGGTTCCAATCAAGGTACTGCTTGGCGGATGCCCGGTTTTGATGATTCGGGATGGGCTTCGGGTAATGCCCAGTTGGGTTACGGCGACGGTGATGAAGCCACCGTAATTTCGTATGGAGGCAATCCGTCGAATAAATATATAACATATTATTTCAGGAAAACGATTTCCGTTTCCAATCCCGATGAGCAAAACGGATTAAAAGTTGAAATTTTACGCGATGACGGTGCTGTTGTTTACATCAACGGAACCGAAGTGGTTCGCTCCAACATGCCAGACGGTAACATTACATATTTAACTCATGCAGCTCACACAGTTGCAGGCGGTGCCGAAGATCAGTTTTTTGTTTACCAAATACCGTCATCATACCTTGTACAGGGTAATAATGTTGTCGCCGTTGAAATTCACCAGCGTAGTCCTACGAGTTCGGATGTAAGTTTTGATTTTAAATTAAGTTTTACCCAACTTTCTCCGTTTAAAATAGAGCCTTATGTTTTATATCCCGGAGATAATACAAAAATGATGGTTTTATGGCAACTTTCCTTTGACACCCAAGCGGCAATAGCTTTGGGAGACGATACAAATTATACTTTGGATACCATCTATACCGAAGAATATAACAGTGATCATCAGTATATGGTTACATTTGAGGGGTTGACACCCGGTCAAAATTATTTTTATAAAGTTATGTCGGAAGGTGTGTCGATGACAGGTAGTTTTAGAGCCGGAGCCGACAATACGTCCTCGAAAATTTCATTTTACGCTTACGGAGATACCAGGACTTATCCCAATAAACATGATCTTGTTGCCGAACGTATTTTGAACACGATAGAACAATATCCCGAATCGAACACCTTTGTTGTGTCGTCGGGTGATTTGGTTGAAGACGGTGATAACTTAAACGATTGGTATGAACAATTTTTTAATCCGGAATATGAACATATTGCGGAAATGCTTGCCAATTTGCCGTATTTAACCGCAATGGGGAACCATGAAGGACAAGGGTACTATTTCGGTAAGTTCTTTCCTTATCCGATGTATCAAAACGGTAAATATTATTATTCGTTTGATTACGGTAATATACATTTTACCGTTCTTGACCAGGAAATTGCTTACGGCCCCGGAAGTACACAATACAATTGGCTTGTAAACGATTTGGCTACAAGTAATAAACCGTGGAAAATTTTATTATTTCATAAACCGGGTTGGTCTGCCGGAGGTCACAGCAATAATTCCACGGTACAAAATTACATTCAACCGCTTTGTTTGCAATATAATGTTCAGTATTGTATTACGGGTCATAACCATTATTATGCCAGAGCCGATGTTGACGGTGTGCAGCATATTACAACAGGAGGCGGCGGAGCGCCTTTATACGATCCCAATCCGAATATGCCTCATATAGTGAAAGTTGATAAATCGAATCATTTTTGTAAACTTGATGTTGACGGCGATACATTGACATTTACGGCAATACGTGCAAACGGTTCGGTAATTGAATCTTTTCAAACAGTACAGGATTTTACCGGTGTTTCCGAAAGTAATATTCTTTCAGACGTAAAAGTTTATTCTTTTAATAAAAGTATTAGAATTGTAAATCACGGTAATAGTGTACTTACGGTTTCTATTTATGATATAACCGGGAAATTGATTTATAAAAACAATATTACGGGAACGATTAACGATATAGCACCCCATGTAAAAGGTGTTGTGCTGGTTAATGTACTTTCGGAAAAAGGAAAAAGCTTGACGGAAAAAGTTATTTTAGAGTAATTGTTTTTCTTTTGTTTCAAGGAGTTTTTCCAATTCTTTGATTTCATCTCTTAGGCGGGCTGCTTCGATAAAGTCGGGTTCTTTAACGGGGCAGCCTGCATCTTTTCTGTTCCTTTCTTGTATCGCCAAGAAAGGAACCAAAGAAGGCGACCCAAAACAAAGTTTCACCCCGCTCTTATAAAAGCAACATCTACGGCAAAAGAGTCGCATTCAAACACAACCCGCTACCCACCTGAATCTTTGAAGCCGAAACGCAAGCGCTTTTGCACGTATCTGTAAGCCTTTTATAATTCACGTTTGCGCCGGTTCACTGTTTTGGGAACCCTCGCGCAATTTTGCAAAGGAATAGGGATAATTTTTCAGCCGGAATATTTTTAAAGATTCGGAATTGCAAACAAAAAAGATTTTAAATAATTTTTTTCAATTTTTTGTTTCAAGGAGTTTTTCCAACTCTTTGATTTCATCTCTTAGGCGGGCTGCCTCTATAAAATCGAGTTCTTTAACGGCAGCCTGCATTTTTTTTCTGTTTTCTTCTATCACCTCTTTAATGTCTTTAGCCGACATGTATTTAACCACGGGATCGGCGGCGATATTTACAGTTTCGTTTTCGACATAAGCTTTCGGCTCGGAAGGTTTTGAATCGGCTACTGCCGTTTGTCCCATTATCGATTCTGTGGATTTTATTATCTGTTTAGGAGTAATCCCGTGTTTTTTGTTGTACTCCATCTGTTTTTCACGCCGGCGTGCAGTCTCTTCCATGGTTTTGCGCATGGAGTCGGTAATTTTATCGGCGTAGAAAATCACCTTGCTGTTGATATTTCTGGCAGCTCTCCCCGCCGTTTGCGTAAGTGACCTTTCCGAACGCAAAAAGCCCTCTTTATCGGCATCCAAAATGGCTACCAAAGCAACTTCAGGCAGGTCAAGACCTTCGCGCAATAGGTTAACTCCAACCAAAACATCATATTTTCCCAGTCGCAGGTCGCGCATTATTTCAACCCTGTCAAGAGTGTCGACATCGGAGTGGATGTAACTTGTCTTTATGTTAAGACCCAAAAGGTATTTTGTCAGTTCTTCCGCCATCCTTTTTGTTAATGTGGTTACCAGCACCCTGTTACCTTCTTTCACTGTTTTGTCTATTTCTTCCAGTAAATCGTCAACTTGATTGTGGGCAGGTCTTACTTCTATAACAGGGTCCAAAAGTCCCGTAGGTCTGATAACCTGTTCCACCACAACACCTTCGGCTTGTTGCAATTCATAATCGGCAGGTGTGGCGCTAACATAAACGGTTTGCCCCGTAAGTCTTTCAAATTCATCGAATTTTAGCGGTCGGTTGTCCATTGCCGAAGGTAACCTGAAACCGTACTCCACAAGATTTTGTTTTCTTGACCTGTCGCCTCCGTACATTGCTCTTATTTGCGGAACCGTAACATGGCTTTCGTCTATAACCGTAATATAATCTTCGGGAAAATAGTCCAGTAAACAAAAAGGTCTTGACCCGGGTTTTCTACCGTCAAAATAACGGGAGTAGTTTTCTATTCCGGAACAATAACCCAGTTCGCGCAACATTTCGATATCGTAAGTTACCCTGTCTTCCAAACGTTTTGCCTCGAGGTTCTTGCCGATTGATCTGAAATATTCGGCTTGTTTTATCATGTCAAGTTGAATTTCCGAAACGGCGGTTTTGATTTTATCCTGCGACGTTACGAAAATATTTGCGGGATAAAGCGTTAAATCTTGCAGCTTTTCTATTCTTTTTCCCGAAACGGGATCGATAACTTCCAACGATTCTATTTCGTCTCCCCAAAAAATTATCCTGTATGCGTCATCGGCGTAAACGGGAAACACATCAACGGTATCGCCTTTTACACGAAAATTTCCGCGGTTCAGCTCTATATCGTTTCTGGAATAAAGGGCGTTTACCAAATCCATCAACAGTTTGTTACGACTTAATATTTGACCTGTACGCAATGTTACAACACTGCTTGTAAAATCGTCAGGGTTCCCTATACCGTAAATACACGAAACCGAGGAAACCACAATAACATCACGTCTGCCTGAAAGTAATGCCGATGTAGCGCTTAACCTTAACTTTTCAATTTCTTCGTTTATGGAAAGGTCTTTTTCAATGTAAGTATTTGTAACAGGCAGGTAAGCTTCCGGTTGGTAATAGTCGTAATACGACACAAAATATTCAACCCTGTTTTCGGGGAAAAACTGTTTGAATTCGCCGTAAAGCTGGGCTGCCAAGGTTTTGTTGTGACTTAAAACAAGGGTAGGTCTGTTCAGTTGAGCAATGACATTGGCAACGGTAAATGTTTTTCCCGAACCGGTAACCCCCAGCAACACCTGAGCTTTGTCGCCTCTTTTCAAACCGTCAACAAGCTGTTTTATAGCTTCGGGCTGGTCGCCGGTGGGTTTAAATTCCGATGTCAGTTTAAATTTCATTGGTTAGCGGTTGCGTATAAATATGATGCGGGTTTTTTAAGCACTTCACTTTTATTTTAAAATTCCTTTGATTATTAATATTCTTTTATTTATTGGTAATTATTAGCCATTACTTATACACGTTAGTATCCAACATTATTATTCTTTCATAAATTTTTCAGTGTTTGTATATCTTTTTGATTGGATATAAAGAAAATACAATCCCTTATTTAACGATTCTGTATTTATAATGTTTTGTTTTCCCTTGAATTTTCTTTTTAAAATAACTTTTCCGGTTAAATCCATTATTATGTACCGGTAAGTCTCTGAACGTGTGTTATTTTCAATGGTTAGTGTAGATTTCACGGGATTAGGATAAATAGAAAATTTTTGGTTTGTCATAGTTTTTTCATTTATTCCGACTGTTGTTGAGTCAGGTACACCACACTCATTGCCCCCTTTCTTGTAATAAAATAAAGTATTCCGCCAAGAAGCAGCATTTGCCTGATAGTCGTAATAATAAGCATATGTTTGTCCTAAACCTTTTCCATATTCATTGGTAATATGATCGTTTTCATAACCCGGTCCAATATCATAAGAGCAACCATTTATTAACGAGTCACATAATTCAGGTGAGTTTTTAATGTAACGGTCTTTTTCAAATCCTTGATCGTAATAAACCAAAGAAGAGTCAAGATTTGTGTAAAAAACAGTATCTGTTTTTGTCCAAAAATGATACTCCAAATGGGGATTTCCACCCCATATTACTTCAGTGAAATATGAATCATGATAACGAATATAAAACAATGTGTCTGAATTTGGTGAGAAATATTTTCCGATGATTTTAATTCTGTCTGCATTAGGTGGCTGATTGTCTGCTGTTCCCCTAATTTGAAATTCATCACCAATCTCAAAGTTAAATACTTCTCCAATTGTCATTAAGTTTTGCCCGATAGTTGTAAAACTTATTCCAAAAATTAATAATGCTAAAAATGATTTCTTCATAGTGTTTTTTTTTATAGCTAATGATTATGGTTAAGTGCAGTACAGGATTTAATAATACTTCTTTTGTAGCTTAATCAATTGTTTTTACTAAATTCCACCTTCGCCGGTATTGTTCTGAGCCTGTGCTATGTAGCATGCCTTATTATTTTAAATATTCTTTAAGTTTTTTTGGGTTCTGACGCGAGTCAAAAATTGTTACGATTTCAATTCTTGATTTTTTAATTCGGTAATAAAAAGTATTTTGTTTAGTTACAACACATTTGTGGAGTCCATTAATAAATGTTGTTTTAGGGAAACTCTCAGGGTTGTTTTGAATAATATTTAGGGTGTTATCCAAAATTTATCAATAAATTCTTTTTTTGTTCTTTCAGACCATTCAGTTTCTAAATATTCAAGCAACTTTTCAAGTTTTATTTTTGCACTTTTAGATAAATAAATTTCCCTTTTCATTAACGATGATTTTCCATAATTTTTTCATAAGAATAAGATTCTCCTTTCTCCAATTCTTCAATTCCTTTTAAAATGTCTTCTTGCTCTGTTTTAGATAAAGTATTCCAGAAATCTTTCTCTTTAATAAAAATTGATTTGACTTTCCGGATAATTGCTGGATTCTCTGTATTAAGAATCAATTTCATTATTTCCAATTTTTCTGCGTGTATATTCATAATAATCTGATTTTATACCTGTCTCTTATACACATCTGAC
>WFZS01000041.1 GCA_015489465.1 Bacteroidales bacterium
AGTTACCGTCATTGAAGTTCTGTAGAACATTCCAATATCCGTCATGTCCGGAAGGAATGTACATGTAGAAACTCAATTTGTAATAACCTTCGGTAAATTCGTCAATAGGATAAACAAGGTCATTGTTGTCAACTATGTTTGCAGAATTGGGAGCCGAGTAAGATTGTGCATCTGAAACATACGGGTCTTCCGTAGCATTACAAGGATCTTGACTCCATGTTGTCCAATCTTCAGGATTTTGACAAGCTACTTGTTCACCTGCATTGTAATCGTCAAAGTTGTCTTCGTAGATTGCCGTAGGTCCTCCCGTTACTTCAACCGGTTCGGCACAAGCTTGGTCTGATTCACCTGCATCATAAACTGCCGTTACACAATAGGTGTATGTACCAGGATCAAGACCTGCATCCGTATATTCGGTAGTTGCAGCATCCGTATTACCTATTAAATTACCGTCACGGTAAACATTATATCCTGTAAGATCTTTTGATCCGGGAGCATCCCAAGTTACGGTAACATCGCTTCCGTCAACAGTTGCCTGAACGTTTGTCGGAGGATCGGTATTAACTATAGAAGGTAATTTTTCAAATTTGAAATCATCCATATAATAGCTACACGGATTTGTTTGTTGGTAACCGTAAAAGTCACCTGCTGCAAGTTGCAACAAGTTTGAATTACTTGTTCCAACACTCCAAGGCCATTCGTAGATAACGTTACCGTCAATCATGAATTTGGCATCGTCATTATCAAGGTCAATCATTACCTGTGTCAACATCCATGTGTCATAAGGATAAGTAAATGTTGCAGCAGGGTTGGTACCGTTTGCATTAACAGTACCTTCACCGTTATTATAATATGCTTCAAAACCCCAAACATAGTTTGCTCCGAAATCTTGCATCAAATTCCAATATGCATCTTTACCCGAAGGTATGTACATATTGAAACTTAACATATATCTACCTGAGGTAAGATAGTTACCCTCGTCATCCTGGAATTTTTTAACAAGGTCGTTATTATTTACGATGTTAACCGAATTATCAGGAGAGTTGGAATAATCCGTTGAAATATACGGGTCTTCGGTAGCATCACAAGGAGCTTCACTCCATGTTGTCCAATCGGCAGGATTCTGACATGCTAACTGTTCTCCTGCATTGTATGCATCAAAATTGTCTTCAAACAATACTTCCGAAGTTTCGGTAGGATTAATTGCAACAAGAGAAACTTCATCGCCAAAGTCATTAATAACCGTAGCGGCTCCCGTTGTAACATCTATTGTAACCCATTTTCCACCCGAGTTAGCATCATAAATAGCTCCGTAAAGGGTGTTGGTACCTCTGTCAAAGCCTATATCTTGAATATAATTCAAGTTATAACTATCGTTAAGCACTCCTATAGAAGTACCTGCACCTGTAGCGGGATCTATGGAAATCAAATCTTCATTGGAAATTGTAATACCGTAAAGATTTCCATCGGCATCGGCAGCTATACCTATTACAATGTAACTACCTATGGTTCCAACAAGTGAAAGGTTCAGATTTTCATCAAGGGTATATAATACAGAATTAGTTCCGTCATAATCACAAACATAAGCTATACCATTTGCCTGGTCATATGTTAATCCTACGGGAGTATTTAAACCATCCACGGTTCCGTAATAATACATTGAACCGTCGGAATTCATGAAATAAATCTTACCTGTATTTGTTATGGCAACAACTTTGTCATCAAACCAGTCGCCACCCATAATAAGATCAATTCCGGTATTATCTACCAATGGATTAATAACACCGTCTTCAATGGAATTTGATATTGTATAATCCGTATATCCCGTAGAAGCGCCGTAAGCATCAAATCCGTAATTCGTTCCTTTTGCATATCCACCGAAACCAACCACACTTAAATCTACGGAAAGCGTATTATTAGACGGATCACTGTCTCCTGACAAAGTAACTGTAGCTGTCATGGTATAATCACCTGCAGGAGCATTTGCAAACACGTCGGGCATATCATAAGTAGCTTCGCTTCCGGAAGCTAACCCTGCACCTGTAACGCTCAACGTCGAGTTATAAACTTCACCGTTGGCATCGTTGATTGTAACATTAATATCAAAATCGTCTTGTGCATTAACACCGGCATTTAAAACCGTAACACTTGGAGTTACATCATCTCCTTCAATTGCAAAAACAGGAGTAATATCGGTAACAGCCATATCATTCTCCTCAAGAGTAAATACCGCTATATCGTCAAGACTCCATTCGTCAGCCCAGTCACCTGTATATTGGAAACCGATGTAAATGGTTTGTCCAACATAAGCATCAAGGCTTGCGGTTTGTTGTTCCCAGGTATCCTCTGTTCCGGGTCCTTCATACAAAGTTCCCAAAATATTAGCTGTAGCAGGATCGGGACCGTCAAGTACATGAACGGCATAATATGAATACCATGAGGAATAATTTTCATATTGCCAGAAACTCAACATTGTTCCTGCTTGTGTAATATCTATCGGTGTGGATACCATCCAGTCGTCACAACTGTTTGCCACATCATCGTCATTGTGGAATGCCGAATTTACTCCGTCATAAACAGGTTTTCCATTGGAAGCGGCATCCTGCCAGCCGGCCGGGTCGCCCAACTGATACAAGGACATGTTAACCGGAGGCCATGTTTCGAAATCCTCCGAAAACAACACGGCTTTTGCATTCGGCGTAACAACAGCCTTGCTCTTTTTAACAACTGTTACCGCCTCGTTTTTTTTAACGGGCAGTATGCTCACATTTTTTTGAGCAAACATTGACACTGAAAATAACAGTACCAATGTCATAGTAAATAATCTTTTCATAAGCTTACATTTTAGTTAATAAATTACTCTCAATAAATTAATTGATAGTAGCAAATTTAATTAAAAATTTAAAAAAACAACCTACAATGTTATAAAATTTCCATAATTCGAAAGGTTATTAATAATTTTTTTAAAAAAATAATTAGCCTGTCAAACTGTTGACTTTTCAAATATAGCTTAACAATAGAAACGTAACTTTGTAAAAGTAAATTAATTACCCGTTTTTAACTGCCAAACCAAATATCCGTTTTACCTTTTACAGTTTATAATACTTCTAAATAAAGGCTATTTTATAACAATAATTTCAGGAGTTTCTTCTTCGTTACTTTTGTGTAACGCCCTGTCGTAAATATAAAACTTAAATTTTATAGTATCGAATGAAGAAGCCGGATTATTAACCAAAAGAGTATCTTCTATTATTCCCGTAATGGCTTTATGAACCCCGGTTGGTGTTAAATAAGGTAATCGTCCGTTAAAATTTATGGTATCTACAGTGCCGTCAGGATTAATACGGGGAACTTGCTGAAATACTCCGTTACGTTTTTCGTAATATTTTACAATAATATTATAATAATAAGGACTGCCTTTATCAAACGGCGGTAAGGTGTCCATATCCGTCAAACCCAAATCGCCGTCACCATCGGTATATTTAAAAGATAATACCCCTTTGTTGGTTATTAAAACAACGGTATCATGAACGGGGTCGTAAACACTATCCAAAAGCAAGGTAAATTTTTCAAATGTAATATGAGGCTCGACGGGATATTCGTTAAATTTCTGACATGAAAACAATGCCATACTAAATACGGCAGTTGAAAATAACACTATTTTTGCGAACCTTGTCATAAATTATTACAGCAAAATTAAGTAAATTTCACTACTGAAATCAAATAATATGCCGAATCCGGAACAATTAAAAAAAATCATTTTCAACATAAACGATGAAGATTCGTTTAATGAAACTTCCTTGGAAATTTTCCGGTTTCAATATTTCAACAATAAAGTTTACCGTGACTATGCGGATGCCCTTAACAGAAAACCCGAAACCGTAACGCACTTTTCGGAAATACCTTTTATTCCTATATCTTTTTTTAAAACACACAGTGTAATATCTTTTAAAGGAAAACACGAAGGCGTATTTACCAGCAGTGGAACCACAGGTACAAACACAAGTTCTCATTATGTAAAAAACTTGCGGCTTTACGAGAAAAGTTTTTTAACCGGATTTCAAAAGTTTTTCGACAATCCAAGTGAGTATGTTGTATTGGGATTATTACCCTCTTATTTGGAACGAAAAGGTTCATCATTAATATATATGGTAAACAAATTGATAGAGTTGTCAGGAAAAAAGGAGAGTGGCTTTTACCTTTATGAATATGAAAAACTCCAAAAACTTTTAACCGGACTTCACGGTAAAAAGCAAAAAACAATACTTTTCGGTGTATCTTACGCTTTACTTGATATGGCTGAAAATTTCCCTGTATATTTTCCGGAACTTGTTATAATGGAGACAGGAGGAATGAAAGGAAGAAGAAAAGAAATGATACGTGAAGAACTTCACGGAATATTAACGAAGTCTTTCGGTGTAAAAAAAATATTTTCCGAATACGGAATGACCGAGTTGCTTTCGCAAGCATATTCGAAAGGTGACGGTTTGTTTGAAACGCCACCGTGGATGAAAGTTTTAGTAAGAGATACTGAAGATCCGTTTTCTTATCTTCCTCCAAATAAAACGGGAGGGATAAACGTTATCGACTTGGCAAATATCTATTCATGCTCGTTTATTGAAACTCAAGATTTGGGAAAATTACACCCTGACGGTAAATTTGAAGTACTAGGCAGATTCGACAACAGCGATATCAGAGGATGCAATCTTATGGTTGTATAGATTTACTTAACCAACTTCATCTCGTCCAACAAATATCCTGCACCGGCAAATTTATCGAGTATAAGCAAAAAGTATCGTATATCCAGCGTTATATTTCTACAAACTTTGGGATCGTACATTAAATCGCTCATTGTTCCTTCCCAACATCTGTCGAAATTCACTCCCACAAGTTCACCGTCGGCATTTATTACCGGACTTCCCGAGTTACCTCCGGTAGTATGATTACTTGCTATGAAACACACCGGCATCTTACCGTCTTTACGGGCATACGGACCGTAATCTTTATTTCTGTAAATTTCTTTTAACTTCTCCTCAACCACATAATCGTAAACATTGGGGTCTTCTTTTTCCATTATACCTTCAAGGGTGGTAAAATAATCATAATCAACGGCATCCGCAGGTGAATAGCCTTTTACTTTACCGTATGTTACGCGCAATGTAAAGTTTGCATCGGGATAAAATAATTTACCTTTTTCCATTTCCATTTGACCGCGCATGTAAATGCGCATCAAACTGTCTATCCTGGAATTTATTCTTTTTCGTTCGGGTTTTATATTCCCGGTATAAAACGAAATTATTTCACGGGCTAACTTGTAAGCAGGGTCTTTGGTAATCTTTTTGTACCTTTTTACATTGTAATTGTCAAGAAACCGGTAAACGAGTAAACTGTCGTCAAAAAAGCTTTTCTTAAAAACATATCCCGAATATTTTTCCTTGTCGCCCTTATATTTTTTGTCAATTTCCGAAAATATTCGCGGTTTATAAGGATAATCCATATTTCTATCGTAAAGTTCCAGCATAGCAGGCATTACCTCTTTGTCTATAGGCTTAAAATAATCCTTAAAAAAGTTTTTTGAATACCTTTTAAGGTTTTCCAGTTCACGGTTCAGAACTTTTTTATCTGCATTTTTGTCTTTACTCAATTCAACCAACCTGTTAAACCTGTTGGCGAACCTAACCACCTCAATTGCCAACCCCGCTTCCACAACATAATCGTAAGCCAAGTTATAAGGCTTAAGTTTGCCGTATGAATCTTTAAAATCGTTTAATAAATTTCCGTACTCACGTGAAAGTTCAGGAGAAGAGCCGGCCCACTCGTTAAACCTTTTCTCAAAATCACGTTTTTTTTCTATACCGTGTAAACGTTTTATTCCCCTGCTTTCTCCTATCATCTTTTTCCAATAGTTGGCTACCCTTGCCTCTTTTGATGCATACTGAATTCTTACTTTAGGATCTTCACTTGA
>WFZS01000042.1 GCA_015489465.1 Bacteroidales bacterium
AATGCTTTGACCTGATTTTAAGTGCTGACACGAGTTTTTTAGTATTAATATATAAAGAATCTAAATAATATTACATTAATCTTAAATTTTGATTACATTATTGACGGAAAAATGATTAAAAATCCGTCAAAGTGATACTCAACGCCCATTCATATTACAGTTTGAGATACGGAACTTATTCCCTCGAAAAATTGGTTAATAAGGCAAAACGGCTTGGAGTGGAAGCTATTGCTCTTACCGATATTAACAACGTTACCGGTATGCCCGACTTTGTACGGGGATGTGTAAAAGCCGGCATTAAACCTGTTGCCGGTATGGAATTTCGCAGCGGTAATAATGTTGATTTTGTTGCCGTTGCAAAAAATAATGAAGGGTTTCGTGAAATAAACGGGTACAGGTCGGCAATGGTTTTTAAAGGTTCAGACTTTGAAACTCCTTTTCCGATTGAGGGGAGGAAAGATATGGTAAATGTTAATATCATTTATCCTTTTGAAAAATATGCAGGACAAAAGTTATCATGCAACGAATGGGTGGGAGTGCGTCCTTGGCAAGTTTCGAAGCTCTGCCGCATTGACAAAAAGTATTTGTCGAAAATGGTGATTTTGCAACCTGTTGTTTTTGACGATGCGTCCCATTATCTGTTACACAAAAATTTACGTGCCATTGATAACAATACGTTATTATCGAAATTAACTCCCGGTATGGTTGCATCGCCTTACGATTATTTTGTGCCTCCTGACGAACTTATGAGGATATTCGAAGATTATCCGCAGTTGGTATTAAACACACGGAAAATACTTTCCGAAAGCAATATTGATTTTGAATTCGGGAAAAATAAAAACAAGGCGACATATACCGGTAGCCGAAACGGTGACAAGCAACTTCTGGAAAAATTGGCATACGAAGGTTTGCTTTACCGATACGGTAAAAATAACCGTAATGCCTTATTGCGTCTAAAGCGTGAACTGGAAATAATAAACAATCTCGGATTTGCAGCATATTTTTTGATTACGCACGATATTATAACTTTTGCTGCGTCACAGGGATACCATCATGTCGGCAGGGGTAGCGGTGCCAACAGTATAGTTGCTTACTGCTTAAAAATAACCGATGTCGATCCCATGGAACTGAATTTATATTTCGAAAGGTTTCTTAATCCCAAACGTACTTCGCCTCCCGATTTCGATATAGACTTTTCGTGGAAAGTGCGTGATAAAGTGCAGGAATATATTTTTAAAAAATTCGGTTATGAGCATGTTGCTCTTCTCGGTACTACGGTAACTTTTAAAGGAAAGTCCGTTTATCGTGAACTGGGTAAGGTTTACGGTCTGCCTAAACAAGAGATTGATATGCTTGTGGAAAATCCTCAAAAAGAGATTAACCGTAATGCCATCAATAAAAGAATACACTCTTTTGCCGTAATGATGAAAGGGTTTCCTTCGCAGCGAAGCATACATGCGGGTGGTGTTCTTATTTCGGAACTTCCTTTAACATATTACACGTCTTTGGATATGCCTCCCAAAGGCTTTCCTACGGTCCAGTGGGATATGTATGTTGCGGAAGATTTGGGTTTTGAAAAACTTGACATATTAAGCCAGCGCGGAATCGGTCATATCAAAGATGCCGTTGATTTGGTCCGTAAAAATAAAGGTATTGACATCGATATTCATGATGTAGGCTCTTTTAAAAATGATGTCAAAGTCAAAAAACAGTTGCGAAATGCCGATACCAACGGTTGTTTTTACATCGAAAGTCCCGCCATGCGCGGACTGTTGAAAAAATTAAAATGTGATGATTATCTCACTTTGGTGGCGGCAAGTTCCATAATAAGACCCGGAGTGGCAAAGTCGGGTATGATGCGTGAGTTTATTTACAGGTTTCATAATCCGGGGAAATTCAAATATATTCATCCCGTAATGAAAGAACAACTGGAGGAAACTTACGGTGTTATGGTGTATCAGGAAGATGTGCTGAAGGTATGCCATCATTTTGCCGGATTGGACCTTGCCGATGCCGATGTGTTGCGGAGGGCCATGAGCGGTAAATACCGGTCGCGGAAAGAATTTGACAGAATCGTTAATAAATTTATGTCAAATTGCAAAGCCAAAGGATATCCTGAAAAGGTGACAAAAGAGGTGTGGCGGCAAATAGAGAGTTTTGCAGGTTATTCTTTTTCAAAAGCCCATTCGGCATCTTATGCTGTTGAAAGCTTTCAAAGCCTTTTTCTTAAAGCGTATTTTCCGTTGGAATTTCAGGTTGCCGTGATAAACAATTTCGGAGGGTTTTATCACACTTGGGTTTATTTTAACGAGCTTGTCCGCAAAGGAGGAGTGTTACATTTGCCGTCGGTAAATCACAGCGAATATCTCACATCAATAATAGGCAATGATGTTTATATGGGCTTTGTACATATAAATAAATTGGAAAAACAGCTGGCTGAAAGGATTGTTGAAGAACGTACTGAAAACGGAAAATATGTTTCCCTTTACGATTTTGTGGAGCGCGTAAAACCTGCAAAAGAGCAGTTAACGGTATTGACTAGAACCGGAGCATTACGGTTTACCGGTAAAACCAAGGCAACGCTTTTGTGGGAAGCCCTCGCGTCTATTCCCGCAATTGCTAACGCAGACAGGTCGGGAATTATACCCGGCCTGAACGGATACGAGGAATCCGGAAGTATGTTGCCCGGTTTCGAACATGAACCTTTGGAAGACGGATACGATGAAATAGAATTTTTGGGATTTCCTGTGAGTATAAGTGCTTTTGATATGCTGAAAACATCTTTCAGAGGAGATGTTAAAGCCCGTAATCTTAATGAAAACACCGGGAGAACCGTAAAAATGGTAGGCAGGCTCGTTACCGTAAAATATGTAAAAACCGTGAAAAACGAGATGATGAATTTCGGAACTTTTGTTGATAGCGAAGGTGAATTTTTTGACACCGTCCATTTCCCCGGCAGTTTAAAGAAATGGCCTTTTACCGGCGAGGGAATATACCTTATGCTAGGTAAAATTGTTGAAGAGTTCGGGTATGCCTCTTTGGAAGTGGAAAAAATGGCAAAACTTGAATTGAAACCCGATCCCAGAGCCTAACGCCGCTTGTTACCGGTATCTTCAAAAGGTAACCTGTTAATTATTGAACGTCCCAATGTTATTTCATCGGTGTATTCAAGCTCGTCACCGATGGCAACACCACGGGCAATAACAGTTACTTTTACGTCGAAATTTTTTACCAGCTTATAAATATAAAAATTCGTGGTGTCACCTTCAACTGTTGCGGGTAAGGCAAGTATTATCTCTTTGATGTTTTCGGTATTTATTCTTTCTATGAGTTTGGAAATGCTGAGATCATTTGGTCC
>WFZS01000043.1 GCA_015489465.1 Bacteroidales bacterium
AAAGGGGCTTTTTCTTCCGTTTGGTTATGCTCGAAAACGGAATCGAAATGATGCTGATGCGGTATCAAACCGTGGAACAGCAACAGTAATCCCGCCACCCAAACAAAAATCAATCGTGTATTTTCCCTTTTTCTCCGCATTGTTTTTTTATAAACTTTACGCAAAGATAGGTATAAGTTTATGCAACCGGGTTGCAAAGTTTGGGGGGAGACACAAATAATTTGATGATTTTTATAAATCATGCTTTATAAACCGGTAAAGGATTGAAAAAAGCAATAACTAAAATTTACCGCCTGCAACCGGCGCAAACACCTTTAACAACAAAGTTGGCACTTTCAAAAGTAAAGCCTTCGGGAAGTTTTAAGTCGGGAATTGGTAAATCTTATAAACAGTATTATCATGTAATTTCAAAATTAAGATAAAAAACTTTTTAAGCAGGTTTTTTGCAAAAAGCAATATCTGTAAATGAAAGAAACCCAAAATCATTATTCATGATATAAAAGATTAATTAAATGGAAGAACTCAAAAAATCTCTTAAATGCCAGTGTTCAATCCCTTCAATGTTTCCTCCTGCCGGTTCATCCAAACTTACAACCATTTTTCTGTAATTATCCGAAATTTTTAGAAGGTTACCGAATTCCCTTTCACGTGTTTTTTCGTCCGGTAGCAGGTATGCACATTGAACATATATTTTATTTCCTGATTTTTCGGCAATGAAATCAATTTCCTTTCCCTTTAAATTACCTACGGAAACTTTGTAATCGTAAACTATCAAATGCTTTAGAACAACATTCTCGATAAGTTTATTAATGTGCATAGGTTGATATCCAACCCAGGCATTTCTTAAACCCAAATCTTCAAAATAATATTTATCATTATTTTCAAAAATTCTTTTCCCTTGTAAATCAGTTCGCTTTACCTTTATAATGTAATACGAGTCAACAATATACGAAATATAATTGTTTATTACTACGACAGATATGTTCTGACCTTGTGCCTTAAGATATTTGCTTATACTGTTTGCGGAAAATAAACTACCGGTATTATCCGCAATAAATTTTATAAGGTTTTCCAACATGGCAACATTGCGAATTTTGTGCCTTTTTACTATATCTTTAAGTAGTACCGTATCGTTAACAATCTTTAAGTAGTCGAAAATCACATCTTCATCAAAAGACAAATTTTTAAGACCGGGTAACCCCCCGTATTTTAAATACTTAAACATGTTATCATTGTTGTTATCCAAACCATGAAATGTCAAAAACTCATTATAACTTAAACTGTGTACATGAATTTCAATGTACCTGCCACTTAGCTTGTCAGCTAATTCGCCCGAAAGAACCTCAGCATTACTGCCGGTACACCAGATATCAACAATATTTTGATTTAATAAACTTCTTAAAGCTTTTTCAAATTCACGAATTTCCTGCACCTCATCAATAAAAAGATAGTTTTTTGAATTCTCCTTTCTATTTGCAAAAAAATAATCCTCAATATCCGAAGCGGTTTTTATAAAGTCAAATTTCATCAACTCCTTATCAATATATAAAATATGTGCATCGGGGTCCTTTTTTAAAAGTTGATCCATTATTTGAAGCATAATGTAACTTTTTCCTGTTCGACGCTGTCCTGTAATTATCTTTATAAGATTTTTATCAGCGTATTTCAGAGCTTTTTTAATGTATAATGGTCTCGCTATGTATTTTTTGTTGTGAACCATGACGCGTTTTATTTATTATACTTTATAAACAATGCAAATATAGTATTTTTATAAATTATACTTTATAAATCAAACATAAATATCAATTTTATAAACCATACTTTATAAATTGGCAACGGATTATTAAAAAATCAATAACTAAAATTTACCGTCTGCAACCGGCACAAACGCCTTTAACAACAAAGTTTGCACTCTCAAAAGTAAAGCCTTCGGGAAGGTTTAAATCGGGAATGGGTAATTCTTTCAGGCAGTAAGTCTGACCGCAAACAGTGCACAGGAAATGAATATGTTGGTCATCGATGGCGCAGGTGCAATCATCATCGCAAAGGGCATATTTTACCGCTCCGGAACCATCGTCAACGCTGTGTATAAGCAAATTATCCTGAAATGTCCTTAACGTCCTGAAAACGGTAGAACGGTCAACATCTCCGAGTTCACGCTCAATTTCCACCAGACTCACGGCTTTTTTATTTTTGTTCAACACATCATAAACAAGCATTCGCATTGCCGTAGGCTTAATATTGCGTTGTTTGAGTTTTTCTTCTGTTCCTTCTTTCATTTTCAATTGTTATGTCTGCTAAATTACATAAATCCGTTGTAGTTTTTATTTTTTAAGCCTATACAAAAACGGTTCACATACCTTTTAAACTTCTTTTTTCATTTACTTTTGTCCTCTTTTTACAAAACAATGAAACATGCCGGATTTTGAGTTGCTTATGAATGAATTGGGCCGCAAAAAGATTCCTTTTCTTTTTGTGTTTGATTATAAACTCAAAACACCTTTCGTTTTAAAACTTTCCGAAATCGATAACAAAAAAATATTGTTTAATATCAACGGGAAAACAAACTCGCAACACAAAACGATAAACAAAAATCTTGAAATAAAGATATCACCTGTTGAAAAAGATAGATATTGCAAGGCTTTTGACAAAGTAATGAAAGGTATTTTGCACGGCGATTCGTTTCTTTTAAACCTCACAATGCCCTCCGGAATAGAGATGAATTATACTTTGGAAGAGATTTTTCATTCCGTTAAAGCCAAATACAAACTGTTTTTTAAGAACGTCTTTACCGTTTTTTCTCCCGAACCTTTCGTTAAAATTGAAAACGGTGTTATCAGCTCTTTTCCTATGAAAGGAACTATTGATGCCTCCATACCCGGTGCTGAAAATAAACTTCTTTCAAACCCCAAAGAACTTGCCGAACATTATACCATTGTTGACCTCATTAGAAACGATTTGAGTATCGTGGCTAAAAATGTTGCCGTAAAAAGATTCAGGTATATCGAAAAAATAAATACCCATTACGGCGAACTTTTACAAATGAGCTCGGAAATAACAGGTGAGTTGGACAAAAATTATCATGAAAAACTGGGGACAATTTTTAAGAAAATTCTTCCTGCCGGTTCCATATCTGGGGCACCAAAAAAAAGAACTCTTGAAATAATTGATGAAGCGGAAAAGTACGACAGGGGTTTTTATACCGGTGTAACGGGTATTTTTAACGGAGAAAATGTTGACAGCGGTGTGATGATAAGGTTTATCGAAAAAAATAACGGAAAATATATTTACAAAAGCGGAGGAGGCATTACGGCTCGCAGCAATTGTCAGGTTGAATACCAAGAATTAATAAAAAAAGTTTATGTACCCGTTGCTTGAAACATTAAGATTTGAAAACGGCAAATTTTCCAACACCGCATATCATTTGGAAAGGATGAAACGTTCGGTAAAGGATTGTTTGCAGAGTAGCTTGAAATTCAATCCGGAAGATATTTTCGAAAAAACGGAGGAAGAAAACCTGAACCTGAAAGGTCTTTTCAAGTTCAGATTGCTTTATAATACTTCTGAATTCAAAACCGAATTTGTAAAATACACTCTACCTACCGTAAAAACATTAAAACCGGTTTTTGCAGATAAAATAGATTATTCATGCAAATTTGCCGATCGGAGAGCTTTAAATCTTTTAGCTGCCGGAAAAGAAAATTGCGATGATATTTTGATAATTCATAACGGTTTTGTTACCGACACATCTTTTGCCAACGTTTTGTTTTACGACGGTACAAACTGGTTAACGCCCGATACTCCGTTACTTGCAGGAACAATGCGTGCTTATTTGTTAGACCAGGGAATTATTAAACCGGCACATATTACATTGGATACGGCCAAAAACTTTAAAAAAGTACGCATAATAAATGCCATGATACGTTTTGACGACAAAGTGGATGTGACAATTTGCTGAAAAACAACTTTTTATCCCGGCCTTTACATTAAATCAATTACAACAAACCGTAAATTTCGTATTTTAGCGCGGTTTTTCACAATCAATTTTCCCGCCTTATGCTAAAAAATAAAAATACCGTTAACAGAGAGATTTCATGGTTGCATTTTAACGAACGTGTTTTGCAGGAAGCTATGGATAAAACCGTTCCGTTGGTTGAAAGATTAAGATTTTTGGGAATATTCTCCAACAACAGGGATGAATTTTTCAGGGTGAGGGTTGCCACAATTAAAAGGATGATTCAGACACGTGTGGATAAAGAAGAGAAGTTGGATTTCAATCCCGAAAAGCTTTTGCGGGAAATTCTGGAAATAGTTGAGCAACAGGAAAAAAAGTTTAACAGCACTTACCAAGAGATTATAAAAGAACTTGAAAAAGAGCATGTTTTCTTTCGTGACGAAACAAATCTGCCACCGTTGCAGTCTAAATTTGTCCAGCAATACTTTATGGAAAACGTAAGACCCTTACTATTTCCAATTGTTCTGAATAATCTTAAAAGCCCCGACGCATTACGAGACAACTCCATTTATCTTGTTGTTGTTGCTCACGACAGTAAAAATGAAAAAGAGGATATGAACGCCCTTGTTCATGTTCCTTCCGACCAAATATCAAGATTCGTAATTCTTCCTTCCGAAAAAGGTGACGACAGTAAGTACATAATTTTATTGGACGATGTTATAAGACACTCCATAGGAGATATTTTCAAACCTTTCGGTTATGACACCTTCTCGGCATATACCATAAAACTCACCCGTGATGCAGAGCTCGACATTGACAATGATATTAAAAAAAGTTTTGTTGAGCTTATGAGTGAAAGTTTGAAAAAACGTAAAAAAGGTGTACCGGTCAGATTTGTTTACGACAAGTCCATTCCTGAAAATCTTCTTAAAAAACTTTTGAAAAAATTAAAGATATCGGAAACCGACCACCTTCGCGGAGGTGGCAGATATCACAATTTCAAAGATTTTATGAAATTCCCCGACCTGGGGAAAAAACACCTTGTTTACGAAAAACTGCCTCCTGTTCCTCATCCCGATCTTTCGAAAGATACAAGTATCATAAAAGCTATACGTAAGAACGACATAATGTTGCATTTTCCTTATCAGTCGTTTCAATACATAGTGGATCTTTTGCGCGAAGCATCCATAGATCCGAGCGTAAAAGCCATAAAAATGACTTTTTATCGTGCCGCACGTCACTCAAATGTTATAAACGCCCTTATAAATGCGGCACGTAACGGTAAACATGTAACGGTTTTTCTGGAAATTCAGGCAAGATTCGACGAAGCCAATAACATTTACTGGACGGAAAGGTTACGTGAAGAAGGAGTTAAAATTATCAAGGCTTTGCCCGGTTTCAAGGTTCATGCAAAACTGTTTCTGATTCGCCGGAAAGAAAACGGTGAGAACAAATATTACACGGGAATAAGCACGGGAAATTTCAACGAAAATACCGCACGTGTTTACACGGACGAAACATTGTTAACGTGCGACCAAAATATTGCCCGCGAAGTAAATGAACTGTTTCATTTAATAGAATCGCCGTATAATCCGCCCAAATTCAAACATCTGCTGGTATCACCGTTTTACCTTCGTGACAACATTATCAAGATGCTTAACCGCGAAATAAAAAATGCCAAAGAAGGTAAGGAAGCATGGGCTTTGATAAAGCTAAACAACCTTGTTGACGACAAAGTTGTCAAAAAGCTTTACCAGGCATCACAGGCGGGGGTCAAAATAGAGATGATTGTACGAGGTATTTGCGTATTGATACCCGGTGTTAAAGGTCTTAGCGAAAACATAAAAGTAATAAGTATTGTTGACAGATTTTTGGAACATTCCAGGATTTACGTTTTCGCCAACGGCGGAAAACCTCAATACTATATTTCGTCAGCCGATTGGATGATACGTAATTTCGACCACCGGTTTGAAGCCGCAACACCGGTTTACGACGAACGATTGCAAAAAGAATTAATGGATATTTTACAAATAGAGCTCAAAGACAATGTCAAAGCACGTCTTGTAAACTCCAACCCCGTAAATCAATATCAAAAAACCGGTAGCAAAGAAAAAATACGCTCGCAATATCGTATTTACGAATATCTTAAAAATAAAAGTGAAAAATAATACAAGTTTTGTTTAACACATCGCTTACCACCGGTCATTATTTTCGAACTTCAACCTTTCTCGATTAAACAAGGTTGAAGTTTGTGATTTTCTTGTAATTTTGCAACCTTTTAAAAATCAAAGGAAATGAACAAAAAACCCGCCAGATATACGGTAACGTCGGCTTTACCATACGCAAACGGTCCCATACATATAGGTCACCTTGCAGGAGTTTACGTACCTGCCGACATCTATGCAAGATATTTAAGATTAAAAGGTGAAGATGTTGTATTTATAGGAGGCTCCGACGAACACGGTGTGCCAATAACCATAAAAGCACGTCAACTGGGTGTTACACCTCAAGATATTGTGGATAAATATCATAATATCATAAAAAAGTCATTCGAAGAATTCGGAATATCTTTTGATATTTATTCAAGGACTTCCGCACCCATTCATCACGAAACGGCATCGGCTTTTTTTAGAAAACTTTATGACGACGGTAAGTTTATCGAAAAAACAACCGAACAATATTACGACGAAGAAGCCAAACAATTTCTTGCCGACAGATATATCACGGGTACCTGTCCTCACTGCGGTTACGAAAAGGCTTACGGCGACCAGTGTGAAGCTTGCGGTACTTCTTTGAGTCCGTTGGATTTGATTAATCCAAAGTCCACATTGAGCGGTAAAGAACCCGTGCTTAAAGAAACAAAACACTGGTATTTGCCGTTAAACGAATATGAAGACTGGTTGCGCGAATGGATTTTGGAAGGGCACAAACACGATTGGAAACCCAATGTTTACGGACAGGTTAAATCGTGGATTGACCAGGGGTTACAACCCCGTGCCGTTACCCGCGACCTCGACTGGGGTGTTAAAGTTCCGGTGGAAGGTGCCGAAGGAAAAGTGCTTTACGTATGGTTTGATGCACCGATAGGTTATATTTCGGCAACACGCGAGTGGAGTAACAAAACAGGAAAAGATTGGGAACCTTATTGGAAATCCGACGACACAAAGCTGGTTCATTTCATCGGAAAAGACAATATTGTTTTTCATTGCATAATTTTCCCGGTAATGCTTAAAGCCGAGGGAAGTTACATATTGCCCGACAACGTTCCGGCAAACGAATTTATGAACCTTGAAAACGATAAAATATCAACTTCAAGAAACTGGGCCGTTTGGTTACATGAATATCTGGAAGATTTCCCGGGAAAACAAGACGTATTGAGGTATGTTCTCACCGCCAATGCTCCCGAGACAAAAGATAACGATTTTACGTGGAAAGATTTTCAAGCTCGTAATAACAACGAACTTTTGGCAATATTCGGAAATTTCGTAAACAGAACCCTTGTGCTTACAAACAAATATTTCGGCGGTAAGGTTCCTGCAAGAAACGAGCTTACAAGTCACGACAAAGAAATATTGGAATCATTAAAAGAATTTCCGGAAAAAATATCGAAAAGTATTGAACTTTACCGTTTCCGTGAAGCTCTGGGTGAGCTTATGAACCTTGCACGTACAGGAAACAAATACCTTACCGACAACGAACCTTGGAAAATATTTAAAACCGATCCCGAAAGAGTTAAAACAATATTGAACGTATCATTACAGATAGTTGCTAACCTTGCCGTTCTTTCCGAGCCTTTCCTACCTTTTACCTCCGAAAAGCTTTATAAAATGATAAATCTTGGTAAAAAGATGTGGAATGATGCGGGAAGTGACGATATGTTAAAAGAGGACCATGTTTTAAATAAACCCGAATTTTTATTTGAAAAAATAGAGGATTCACAAGTTGAAGCTCAAGTAAATAAGCTTTTGGAAACCAAAAAGCAAAACGAACTTGCCGAAAAAACGGCGACACCTCAAAAAGATGAAATAGAATTTGACGATTTCATGAAAATGGATATCCGGGCAGGTACAATTCTTGAAGCCGAAAAGGTTTCCAAAACCAAAAAACTTTTAAAACTGAAAATCGATACCGGAATTGATACAAGAACCGTTGTTTCGGGTATTGCCGAATATTATTCTCCCGAAGAGGTAATAGGCAAGCAGGTTTCAATTTTGGTGAATTTGAAACCCAGAAAATTAAGAGGTATCGAATCGCAAGGAATGATTCTAATGGCTGAAGATAAAGACGGGAAACTTGTTTTCGTTTCACCTGAAAAAACCGTTTCAAACGGCAGCGAGATAAAATAGATCCGGATTTTTTATTGGGTAGATAAGGGGGAAGAAAAATATTTCGATAGCTTCCTTAATTTTGTTATTGTATCCATTTCTTTTTGCTTATCTACAAATTAGATTTTTATCAAGAACCAAGCTCCATCAATAAAAAAATTTAAATATATATATTTGTAGATGTTTAAATACAATTGAAAATGGAACTTGAAAAAAAATTATTGTCTTTTTTAAAACCGGAATTGGTTGATGAAATATTGAAGGAATCCGGCATCAAAGAAATTCCCAAAGGTGTTGAAATATTAAAAGAACATCAATATGTAAAACTTTTACCAATAGTAATATCCGGTCTTGTAAAAGTTTACTCTCGATATGATGAAAAAGAATTGTTACTTTATTATATTAAACCCTCTCAAAGTTGTGTGATGTCTTTTTATGCCGCACTAAAAAACAAACCGAGTAAAATATTTGCAGAAACGGAAGAAGATTCAAGAATTCTTTTAATTCCCGTGAGATTATTACCCAAATGGTTGGAAAAATACCCCGATTTAAATGAATTTTTCTACAACCAGTATTACAACAGATATACGGAACTTTTGGACACGATTGGTCATTTGTTGTTAGATAAAATGGATAAAAGACTTTATGACCATTTAAAAGAAAAGTTAAAATTGACAGGTAGCGATGCGGTTAAAATAAGTCACGGTCAACTTGCCAAAGAATTAGGAACTGCCCGTGAAGTTATAACAAGAGTTTTGAAAAAACTGGAAACCGATGGTAAGGTTGTACAAGATGCTGGAAAAATAAAAATTATTAGTGAATGGTGACCCTAGTCACTGCATATCAATATTGAACCCATTACCTTTGTAAGGTAAGTTGTCACGTCAAAACTTTTTATTATGAAAAAAAATATGGGTTCTGCAGACAAGATTATAAGAATTATAATCGCTGCAATCATAGCTATTCTTTATTTTACGGGAACCATCCAGGGAACACTAGGGATTGTTTTATTGATTATTGCCATAGTTTTCCTTTTAACAAGTATGATAAGTTTTTGTCCGCTATATGCGATTTTCGGGATTAGCACATGTCCGGCTAAAGAAAAAAAATAAGCATAAATACTTGAACCGGGTAATTGATAACAGTGTTAATCATTACACTTTCTTTTGCTGCTTTTGTATCATAAACAGCTGATGTTTTAAAAATAATTGGTAAAAAACTAAAGGTTTATAAAAGCTGAAAATCATAGCTTATTATTACTTGTTTTATGATTCTTAATTTGTTGTTTTTACCAACTATGGTTCTACAAACTTAGTCTGTTGCAAAACAATTAAAACTACATTTTATATACTTAAAAAATTACAATTATGAATTTTAGTAATAAACAAAATAATATCAATTTGATAATTTCTAAAGGGTGGATTCCGGTATTATTTATTGTTATTATGTTTTCGGCATGTAAACACAATGTATATATCGATCCTGACAAACCTCCTATAATAAGTAGTCATTGTGACTCCGACACGGTTTATTTTCAAAATACAATATTGCCTCTGCTGGTTTCCAATTGTGCAACCAGCGGTTGCCACGATAAAAAAACCCATAAGGAAGGGGTAATACTTACAGATTATGCATCCATTATAAATTCCAATATCATTAATCTGTCAAATCCTGAAAACAGTAAAATTTACAGAAAATTGCAAAAAAATAATGATGACAGGATGCCTCCTCCTCCAGCAGATCCGTTTACTCCGGAACAGAAATCACTTGTATTAAAGTGGATTGAACAAGGGGCTTTAAATAATGAATGTATTGAAAATGCAGACACTTGTGATACTGTAAATGTAACTTTTAACAAAAGTGTTGTACCGGTATTTGAAGCAAATTGTTACGGATGTCACACCCAACCTAATCCTGCATACAACATCGATTTGAAAAATCCCGATGATTTGGCAAGAATTGTTGAAGACGGTTCTTTGGTAGGGTCCGTAAAACACGAAGCAGGGTATTTCCCGATGCCTAAAGGTTATGACATGTCCGATTGCGATATTGCTAAAATAGTGATATGGGCAAACGATACCACATTTTCGGGAGGAGGCGGTGACGGTGGCGGAAACGGTAATTCTTGCGATCCCGATACCGTTTATTTCCAAAACAGTGTATTACCGTTACTTGTTTCAAACTGTGCCACTTCAGGCTGCCACAATCAATCTTCCCATGTGGAAGGAGTCGTTTTAACAGATTATGCCTCCATAATTAGTACGGGAAATGTAAAACCGGGAAACCCTGCCGGCAGTAAACTTTATAAAGTGCTCAACGGAGGCGACAAAAGGGATGATGACATTATGCCCCCGCCACCGGCACCTCCTTTTACCGGTGATCAAAAGAAAATTATTTACGATTGGATTTTACAAGGGGCATTAAACAACAGTTGTGACGAAGGATGCGACACTACCAACGTAACTTTTTCAGGTACTATTTGGCCGCTTATGCAAACTTGGTGTACAGGCTGCCACAGGGGAACTTATGCAGGCGGAGGCATACACATTGAAAATTATGATGATTTGGTTGTCATTGCAAATAATGGAAAATTAATGGGTTCAATCACTCATGACCCTGATTATTCTCCTATGCCTAAAAATGCCGATAAATTACCGGAATGTCAAATCGCCTCCGTTCGTAAATGGATTGAAGACGGAACACCTGACAATTAAACCGGTGAAATTATGAAACGTATTATATTTTTCACGGTTATACCGTTTATGTTTTTATTAAACTCCTGTTATTACGATAATATGGAGGAGTTGTACCCTGATAACGGAAATTGTGATACAACTAACGTATCGTTTTCAAATGGTGTTTGGCCGATATTGGAGTCAAACTGTTACGGATGCCACAGTGGTTCGGCTCCTGCAGGAAATATAAGTGTTGAAAATTATAATGACGTGGTAAAACTCGTTGAAAACGGCAAATTGATGGGAACAATACGTCATGAACCGGGTTTTTCACCTATGCCTAAAGGAGGTAACAAACTTTCGGATTGCAATATTGCAAAACTGGAAGCTTGGATAAATGCCGGATACCATGAAAACTAATATTTAACTTATTATGAAAAAATTAATTTTAATAATATCCGCTTTGGGTTTGGCGGCAGGAATATATGTTTGGTTTTATGTTTATAACAAACCCCATACGGATTATGAAAACAAACCTCCCGATTATATTATGACCGCTAAAGAGCTGTATGACCGGTTTGTTGAAAATCCTAATCTCAATTATACCGGAAAAGTGATTCAAATTAACGGAGTATTTCAATCCGTTGAAGATGATGACTCTTTGATAACGGTAGTTTTTGTATTTAACGAAGGCATGTTCGGAAGCGAAGGTGTACGATGTACCTTTATTCCTCGTTTTAATGAACAGCTGCGAAAATTAAAAGCACCCGGTCCTATTTCGTTAAAAGGATTTTGCTCGGGTTATAACGGTACCGATGTTATTTTGGAACATTGTAGTCCCGCAAACTAGCATCTTCATAAATTATTTAACCAATTTAATTAGGAACTGATGAAAAAAACAGTATTAATTTTTTTTGCAATATTTTTTTCGGCAGTTAGCTCGCAAGCTCAAAAATATATCACCAAATCGGGAAAAATTTCATTTTTCTCGGATGGTCCTCTTGAAAAAATAGAAGCTAAAAATAACAAAGTAAACGCTGCAATTGATGCCAAAAGCGGATTGATTGTTTTTAAAGTTTTGATGAAATCATTTGTGTTTGAGAAAGCTTTGATGCAAGAGCATTTTAACGAAAATTATGTGGAAAGCGATAAATACCCGCTTTCGACTTTTAAAGGAAAAATTACCAATATTAAAGATATTGATTTCACTAAAGAAGGCGCTTATGATGCCACGGTAGAAGGTGATCTTACTATTCACGGTAAAACCAACAGGATAAAAACTAACGGTAAATTTATTGTTTCGTCAAATAGTATAAACGGTAAATCATCGTTTACTATCAAACTTGCCGATTACAACATTGAAATTCCCAAAATCGTTACGGGAAAAATTGCGGAGGAAATTTTAATATCCGTTGATGTCGATTTAAAACCATTGAAAAGATGAAAATAAAAATATTCACTACCTTAATATTTGTTATACTATTCATTACGAATCTTTCCGCCCAGGAAGATGATTTGATGAATTTACTGAACACCAAACCCGAAACGGAATATGCTTACGCAACTTTTAAAAGTACACATGTGGTAATAGGACAATCCATTAAAAACGCAGCCAAAGGAACAATGTTAATGAACATACAGCATCATTTCGGTCCGGTAAACTCGGGTTTTTACGACTTTTTCGGTTTTGACCGGGCAACTACACGCCTAGGCTTTACTTACGGATTAACAGACCGGTTGGCTATCGGTATAGGACGTACAACACAAAATAAAACGTGGGATGGTAATTTGAAAATAAAAATCCTGCGTCAAAGCAGTGGCGCACGCTTCATGCCTGTTTCCGTTTCTTATTACGGACTTGTGGGTATTATTTCATTAAAAAATCCCGATGACAACCGTTACAGTTATTTCTCAAACAGATTGTCGTTTGTAAACCAGCTTATTATTGCCCGTAAATTCAGTAGTGCTTTTTCATTACAGTTGGTCCCAAGTTTGGTGCATCATAATTTGGTTGAAACAGAACAGGACGATAATGACATTTTCACCATTGGCACCGCAGGAAGAGTAAAATTGACAAAACGAATGAGCATAAATTTTGAATATCATTATATTTTATCAAAACAGACTGCAAAAGATTATCACAACTCGCTATCTTTAGGGCTTGATATTGAAACAGGCGGTCATGTATTCCAATTGTTCCTGACAAATTCACAAGGAATTACCGAACAATATTTTCTACCTTATACCTCGGGAAGTTGGCTTAATGGTGATATTCATTTCGGTTTTAACATTGTTAGAACATTTACAATAATAAAACCTAAAGAATTTGAAAAAGATTAGGATTTAAAAGCTACCGTACGCTAACCAGCAAGTTCTTTTTAAAAGAAACATGAATTGTGTTTTCTCCCGGTTTGAGGGTAGCGATTTCAACACTGTCAACATAGTTGTAAACTTTATACGATTTGTTTTTATCCAAACCTTTCAAAACAATATCGCCATCCCAATTGTCCGAATAAAAAGCGTAATAAAATACTCCGTCTTTTTTAATAACATGCGTTTCGGGTTTATCGAAACCTATGTCATAAAGGTTGCCGAGGTACTCGCCTTTTGAAAGCATTAATTTGTTGTAAAGCCCGAACCATTTTTTCCAAACCTTCTCTTTTTCAGGTGTTAACAGATAACTTCCTTCGGCAAAAGGATTATCGGCAGGCCAGGTAAATTTTGTTCCCAACACAGCTCCCACACCAAACGAGCTGGCAAAATCATCACCGTTATCGCTAAGTTCAACATGGTCGCCGTAATATGCCAAGTCGGGGTTAAGAGAGTGATAAACCTTTCCTTTTAAACGTATTTGCCATGAGCTGACAGGATCTGAACTTACAGCCTGGTTCATACCCTGAAGGTTGTAAAAGTTAATACAACACCCGCACGGACAATTTTCCAAAACGGCATCACTTTTTTTGGCCATTCCCGTTTTATAAACCGTTTTGAAAAAATCGGGAAGTTTTTGCGGTGCCATTTCAGGATTATCTCCGTTAATATTCCAATTATAATCGGGCGGAACATTGTTCATGTGCTGTCCGTCCATTTTCAATCCGTCAAACCCCCAGTCGTCAAAAAACATATCCAGAACCTTTTGTGTTTCGGAATATGTCAGTTTTGAAAGTGGTGACATATAATAAGCATCCCACCATGTTATGAATCTCGGACTTGTGTCCTCGTTTAACAGTAAAATATCGTGATAATGATTGTTCCATAAAGGCGTACAAGGGTCGAGTGCCAACGGCGCCCACCAAAGTTTTGCTTTCAGACCTGCCTCATGAATACCGTTAACAAGGTCTTTCATGGCTTTATTGCCTTCAGGGAAACGTTTGGGGTTGACGTTCCAATCTCCTTCACCAATTTGATATCCGTCGTCGATAACAGCCCATTTTATACCCAACTCTTTCACTTTGGGCAAAGTTCCCAACACCTCTTCTTTTGTAAATTTACGTTCGTAACCCCACGCACACCATATAGGCTCGTAAGCCGTTTCAGGAGATTTGTTAAATGTTATACCCTTCGACTGCATAAACTCCGAATACTCACGTAAAGTATTGTAAACATCGCCGTTATGAACCATAACGAAAGTCTCGGGTAATGTTATTGTTTCTCCGGGTTTTAACTTGTAAGTATCGTGTTCAAACGATTTCTCAACCCAAACTTCAGCCTGATTACCGTTTTCCATTTTCACCGGAATGGATACCAATTCGGGATGTAAAGAAGTGTGCCCTACGGCAATACCCGCATCACGGCGCCAAACATCACTTACCGGAATTCCGCCGCCGTAATCTGTGTTGTTCATCCCCATGTAGTTACGCTGATAAAATCCTTTTTTAACAGGTAAAATCCAGTCGGCACGCTCTTCGGTAGATTGTCCTTGAAAAGACCAAAAAAGAGTGTCTTTGTATTGCTGAATATCATAATGATTGGATACCCATTTTTCAATATCAATATCCTTATCTCCTTTATTTACATAACTCACGTCAAATAAAACCAAACCGGGAAAATCGTCATACACTTTAACGGTAAGTTTCTTCTCTATTGAAAGATTATTTTGATTGTAAATACCTTTAAAGTGATACAAAGTTCCTTTACCCGCTTTATCTGCAAAAGGTTTGGATTGCGAACCCGTTAGGTTAAACAAAGTTATTTTGTTACCGTTAACAATTATGTAGTCCGAAGCCGTATTACCGGAAGAAACGGGTCTGTTAAGTTTTTCTTTTGTATGAACCGAAGTTTGTAAATAATTATCAACCTTAACAATGGTTTTTCCACTTCTTATTACAGTCGGGTTAAAAGAACACCCGTTTAATAAAAAAACAGCTGTTAAACTTGCAATTAAAGTATATAAAAAGCTTTTGATCATAACTTAAAATTATTGAACAATAACTTTTCCGGAAGATACCGTTTTACCGTCCGAAACCGTTATTATGTACAACCCCTTTTCAAAATTACGGGTATTTATGTAAGTATTATCTCTAAAGCCGCCCGAAAGAACTTTTTCCCCGTTTATGTTATAAACATTAAAGTTTAATTTGTTTTTGTTTGTGGTTTTCAGACTAATATAATCATTTCTTTTTACCGGATTGGGATAAACGGTAAATTGTTGGCATTCCTGTTTATCATTGAAACCCAAATTGTTTTCCGTTCCAAGGTATTCTATTTTTTGTCCGTCCACCAGCCTGTCCGATTCAATGGTTAAAACCGGATCGGTACCACCTGCCGCTACAGGACACAAAAGGGAATCGCCGGGAGTTAATAATTTAAGCGATACGTATGACCTTACTCCGTTAACAGTAACATAGGCATCGTAATAAAAGGGTGCAACGCCAACATTTTTTACCGTAACCAACGACGAATCCGCTTTGGATAAAAACGATGAAATCTTAAACAGGTAACCTGTAGCCCTTCCCGCTTGACCTATCCTTGCGGCGGTTTGGTACAAAGCCTGATCGTTCCCTATTATAAAAGTGATATGAAATTCATCGGCATAATATTCAAAAGGCTTACCGTAAGGTCCGTCGGGGTAATCAAGAACATGCTGCTGGTCATATTGGGTGTAATAACTGAATTCTCCGCCGGCAGGAGCTACCTTGTAACGGTTCCTGTCGAAAAAGTTCCAGCTTTTTGTATTATAATCATCAGGGTCGCCGAACCCCTGGTGCATAAACGAATCGTCAAACAAGCCGAAAGGTATGTTTAACAAATCTGGGGAATAATAAAA
Source organism: Bacteroidales bacterium (assembly GCA_015489465.1). Classification (GTDB taxonomy): domain Bacteria; phylum Bacteroidota; class Bacteroidia; order Bacteroidales; family F082; genus B16-G9. The sequence continues at coordinate 16,222 of WFZS01000043.1, forward strand.
AGGTGTGTACGGCGGATCACTGTCAATGGATGCCGCATCAATTGAAATCATAAAAGGTGTTTGAACAAAGGTTGTGTCAAGATGTCTGAAAAAGGCTTCCTGAAATTCAATGGAAGGAAACGTTACACCAAGTTCAAAAGGTCCGTCGTAAATATGATATTCACCCCATAAGCCGAACCCCACTTCCAAAAATGCCAAACGCGGGTCGTTATCATAACGTTGTGCAAAATGAGTGTAAAACTCAAGGGTAAAATCTTGCAACTCTTGATTTGTCCAGTCGGGAAACCAAGTTGTCTGCCCTTCCGATGTTCCTTCGGTTTCATTATAATCGGGTAAGTTTTTTATATAATCCGGAACCGAAGTCTCCTCTCCCACATAAACATATCTGAATCTGAAAATAGCCTGATGTCCGCGTGAAGCTATATCATCCAATTTATCTTCCACTACCGACCAATCGTAAACATCCTCCTCTTCGTTAACAACATCGTTGTACAACATATATGAAAACTCCAGAGAAGTAACATCTCCTATTGTATTTTGGTGTTGTCCTTCCCAAAACACTATTCCCGTCATCGGCTGTATATGCTGCGGGTTCTTGTCAATATGTATTTCGGTAAAATCATCATTCTGTGCATAAGCACCGACGCCGGACATTACCACAAGGAAAATTATTTTAAGCAGACGTTTCATTTTATAAAAGTATTTAATCTTCACTATCAAAAGATAAAATTAACATTGATATCAATGCTAAAATCATACCCGACAGAACAATAGTGTTCGGGAAAACTTTGTAAAGTATCAATGAAATGATAATGGTAATGACAGGCGCCACGGCATTGGTAAGAGGACTAACGATAATTGCTTTACCGTATCTGAATGCATAAACAATGGTAAGAGCACCGATGGAATTAAGTAATTGAATAAAAAAAGCCAGTACCGGTCCGTTTATCCCCCAATTTATATCTTTTGAAAAGTCCGTCATAAATAGTGCTACTACCGCAAGTATCAAACCGGTAATCGTCATATAAATAAAAATACTTTCCGCCGTCATTGTTTCGTTTGCCTTTCTCATAAAGAAAGCCTGGATACCCCATGCAAAGAACACCAGCAATGCATAGATTAGCCACGTATAGTTGGATGGTCCGTCTTCAGGTGCCTGATATGATAAAAGGGGTATAGCAATTAATGCCAAAAAAATTCCTATCCAACCTTTCAAGCTTGCTTTTTCTTTTAAAAAAACAGTTGATAATATTATGGTAACCACAGGAGACAGAGAGATAATGGGGAAAATAAGATATGCAGGTCCCGTAACAATGGCTTTCGACAAAAGAGCCAATTGCCCGCCGGCACCCGTAAACCCTATTAGCAAACCGTAAAATATCGATTTTTTATCCGTTTGAACTTTCCGGTTTATTTGCTTTAAAGCATAAAATGCCGGAATCAGCATACTTAACGACCATACTACATAAATCAACGTTCCCGGAAACCCGTTTTTTTCGGGAATCTCGCTGAAAGCTCCCCAAATACCCCAGAAAAAGGTAGTTATCAGAGCATATATCAACCAATGTTTTTTCTTCATAATGCTTTTTTTTAAATACCGGGCTTTCGTAAATTACGAAAGCCCGGAGTAATGTTTAATTAACCAAAAACCAAAAAACCATTACTTTTTTAATTAACCACAACTTTGTTTGTCATTAATGTGTTTTTACCCGAAACTTTAAGCACATAAATTCCGAATGCTAAATTGTTACATAAAAAACCTATATTCTTTTCTTTAATAATATAGCCTTTAAAAATGCTCATTATTTTTTTACCTTCCATTGAGAATAAAGAAACCTCTACATTATCAGGTACCTCAAGCCGTATTTTAACATTTAACTTCGTTTTGGCCGGTTGAGGATATACGGAAATATTTCCCCTGTTATAAAATTTGTTATTTATACCGGCAAAACCGGGTTTCATCCACTTTGTTTTTGTGTAGGGCGACCTTAAAATATCCTTAACGGAAAACATTCTGTAATAATATACATGACTGCTGTCAACATCATTATCAAGGTAATACGAGTGACTATTAGATAATTTAACCAATACGGCAAAATGCAAACTGTCGTCAACAGAGCGCTCCAAAACGTACTCGTCCGGATTATCGTCGTAAAGCCATTTTATTTTAATACGGTGATAAGGTACTTCCGCAGAAACTTTTAAATTAAAATTCCGGGGAGGTGATAAGGTTTCGTATTTCATAAACGGAAACTCTTCACCGTTTCCCCAAACATCTTTACCATTGATGTAAGCAACGGCTTTAAAATAATCAATTGTATCCAGGTTTAATTGAGAAAATTTTAATCCGGCTTCCAAAAAATCTTCAGAACCGTAAGAAGGTATTAAGTTATTAAAATTCCAAGAGCCGTTTTGTTTTGAAAACAGGGAATCATTACTGATTTTATATTCAAATCCGGTGTCACCGTCTATATTGAAAAACAGTTGATAATTATGAATCGTGTCATCCTCCGTTAGGATACTGTAAAAAAGAGAATCCGCATTATTGAAAAACCTGACCGATTGAAGGCGGGGAGCCTTTATTAGACCCGTTGCTACAGGTTTACAAAGTTTCCAGTCGTCAAGGTTACCGTCAAGATTTATATCTATAAATTCCCGGGTATCCGATTCGGCGGTAATTTCTTGTTCGTAACCTCCGGTTTCCGAGCAATAACTTCCGTTTACATAAGTAGCAGTATATTTGTATGTTTTTGCCGGGTCAACCTGTTTGTCCTGATAGCTTACGGTATTATTGGGGAAAACACCCAACAAAGTTTTCGATCCGTTCTCAATATCTGTCCTGTAAAGTTTAGTAACTCCCTCATCGTCGTTGATATTTCTGTTCCAAAAAACAGTGTTGGTATTACCCTTGTTTTGAACTTTTACATAAGGCACCGAAGTGATTTTATTTTTTTCTATGGTGGCGGAAGCCGTGTTCAGATCCGGAAGATAATCGTTGCCGCTTTTTACTCGCAAACCGTAAATATCTTTTAATGGAACACTGTTTAAATTATTTAATGCTATTGCCATCTCCTTGATAGTGTCGTTTGCTGCGAAAGCAGGTGTAACACCTTGAATTTCATCCCATTCCCCAGAATTGTCATAGTAAATGTTGCAACAGGTGATTTTATAATCAAATCCGTTAATTCCGTTTACCGGATTATTGTCGGCATCAATAAAACAAGTTGTTTCATCGCCCATTCCGTTGCCTTTAACAAGAATAAACAGGGAATCGGCAGTATTCCAAACTTTTAATATTTGTGAATTTTGGTTATGATTTTGATAAACTAAAGGATAAGGATTCCATTCTGTATCTTTACCGTCAATGTGAAAAACAGGAGGATAAGGCAGGGTTTTATTTTTTTCGGTAAAGAAATCGGTTCCGCTATAAAAGTTAGCCGTATTGTTTGAAACCGACAAAACGTGATTCAACTTGTTATACCCGGTTCCGGGTTCCCAGGTTTCCTTGTTTGCCGTTTGTACCGAATAGGAAGGATTGTCGGATAATCTGCCGTTGGCATCAACAATTCTAAAAAACAAGTCGTAATCACCGGTATCAATAGATTCGGGTAAACCGAAAACATAATCAAGGTCGATAGTGTCACCTATCGGCCAAAAACGGATGTCACCTTTAATAGTGGTAATATATTCTTTTTGGTTGCTTTTTCCTTTAAGGATAATTTGAGCCTTTACGGGATTCACAGGGTTGGCAAATCCTTCGTTTATCAGTTTTAGTTTAAACAATACCGGTCCTCCGGGATTGGTAGTATTTGAGAAATCGCCGGAAATAAGTCTGAAGCGATAACCCAGTTTTTTTTGAATTTCCGGATAACATCCCTCATTTATCCAATCTCCTATCACACCTTGATGATAATCACGGTTCAAATAAGTCCAATGAAACCGTCTTAATTCTTTTAATGCATTTTCGCAATGCGAATATCCGCTTTGTCCGCATGTTTCGCCGCCTATTACCGTATATTTTGTGTCTTCGGCAAGGTACGGTTTCTGAACAGCGGTATCGGTATAAGTTCCAACGTCGGAAGCGCTGGCTAAAAAGCAGTCGTTATGGTGGGCTATTCGTGCCACCGGGAGATTTTTATAAGCCTCATCCACAGTGACAGGATAATATCCGTCTTCGTTAAGTAGATGTATTTTATAACTGGGTGTCCTTACATTAACCATGATTTCGGGAGGTAATACCTCCAACAGTGCATTAACTACAGCACGACGGTCTATCCAGTTTTGTTCGGTGATAGTACCGGGACTTTCCGAAAAATAGTCGGTATAATACCACTCACCCCAAGCACCTATAAATCCGGCTTGAAACGTAAATATTACATCTTTGTTTTGTCTCAATACGGGTTTAAGTTGATTTATGTGTTTTAAAACAATATTTAACGGTGCATCACCGTAAGGTTTGGTTGTTCTGGAAGTATATCTGAAACGTAAAATAACCTTTAATCCCGCTTTACGCAGGTTGTCAAAATCACGCTGTATATTCCACAAATACCATACAGGTAAGGCAGTATCTTTAAAATCGTCTATGTGATACTCTCTTAACACAAGTGTAATCCCTTCACCGGGGTATGTTGCAATGGTAGCCGGTTCCAATACATCATCGGCATGATAAAAACCTCTTCCCGGATTCGGAAAAACCGAATCGTTTTCAACGTAAGTGACATGTGTAGTATTTTGAGCAAAAAGAGTTACAAATACTACAATAAATAATATTGAAAAAAGAGATTTTTTAACCATTGATAATTTTAAAAAAAGAGGAGGTTGAAAAGGAACAACCTCCTCAAGTTAACAGATTATTCCATTTTAAATACAAAATATCCTTTGCTCGGTCCGCCTTCTTGTGTTGCATCGGGAGCAAAGCCTACTTCGGCCCAATCGGCATTACTGATGAATGCACCGAAAGCAACAACATCATTAGTGAGTTCACCTTCGCCAAGAGCTTCTCTTTTAAATCCGAGCTCAACTGCAATATTATTGCCAACTTGTTTCATAGTACCTATAACAATAGTACCTTCAGGAAGTTGATCTTCTTCCCAGTTCCAGTCTTCTTCACCCGGGGCTCCGGTATATTTAAAGGCACCCGGAACAACAGATTCATCGGTAATAGGAGCTATTTCAACAAGATAATCTCCTCCTGAAGCAGGCCATAAATAAGATTTAAAGCCTGTGGTACTGTCATTATCGAAGTCCATGAAAATGTCGTACTGGAATTCATCACTAAGGGAACCTTCCCATTCAATGTAAGCGTAAACATAATCGGCATCATATTCATATTTTGCCGAAACAACAGCACCGGAATTGTCACCCAATGGTACTACGAATTGATCTTCGGTAACAACATTCCAGTCGTCCAATGTACCGTCATCAAGTTTAATACGGCCTTTACGGTCAACGGCAATTTTTGTAGAAACTTCGTGTTTACCACCGAGTTGGTCTGTAACAGTTAATTTTACGGTATATTCACCTTTTTTAGCATAGGTGTGAACCGGATCTTTCTCGGTAGATGTTTCCTCGTCACCAAATTCCCATAAATAAGTTACGGGAGGAGTAACGGTAGATTCATTTTTAAAAGTAACCGTTAAACCGTCAGCCTCGTAAGAGAACAATGCTTCACCCGTAATTTCAGGGGTGTCGTCTTTTTTATTACAGCTTGTAAATACCATTGCTGCAATAAGCATTAAAAATGCCGCTAAACTAAAAATACTTGTTTTTTTCATAATAATTAATTTTTGGTTAATAGAATTAAAATAAAATTTATGGATTTTGAACACATAAATCGTTTGCTAAAATTTCGTCCGAAGGTATATAATATAATATTGCCGGGTCATTCCAATGTATTAATAATTCGGGATAACCCGTCGGCGGATTGTTCGGATCAATGTCCGGAACCTGAAGACCTTTGATATGATATCCCCAATAATTACGCACAATATCACGATGATTTCTTACCAAGTCAAAAAGTCTGTGTCCTTCAAAGGCCAATTCAAATCTTCGTTCAAGCAAAACCACATCGAGTATTGTTTTTCCGTCGGGTACGGAGGTGTAAAGTGAATTTTCAAGTCCCCGGTGTTTTCTTATTTCATTCACATCGGCAAGAGCTTTCGTTACATCACCTTTCTTAGCATATCCTTCCGCCCTGTTAAGGTACATTTCAGCCAGCCTGAACATAACCGGTGAACTCAGGTTAGGATCTCCGTCTTGAAATGAGAATTTGGTTATATAATAAACTTCTATCCCGTTTTTAGTAGCCACGGAACCGTCATCGTTATATAAAGTATCAATATATTTCCATCTCACATCTTCCAGATGGT
>WFZS01000044.1 GCA_015489465.1 Bacteroidales bacterium
AGGTGTGAAGGAATTTTATTGATATCGGTATCAAGCCCTACACAAAGAAACGAACGTTTGGTTTTTACAAGTTCCGTCAACTCTTTTTTGGTCATTACAAAAAATTATTAATTTTCAAACTCCTCTTTCAAACGCTCTGCATTCTCAGCCATTTGCAGCTTGTCGATAAGCTCTTGAATATCACCGTCAAGTATGGCATTTAGGTTATATAGCGTAAGGTTTATCCGGTGGTCCGTAACACGACCTTGAGGCCAGTTGTATGTCCTGATTTTTGCGGAACGGTCGCCGGTTGAAACCATTGTTTTCCTTTTAGAAGAGATTTCTTCGAGGTATTTGCTGTATTCACGTTCGAACAGCCTTGTTCTAAGGACTTTCATGGCTTTGGCAAGGTTTTTCAACTGCGATTTTTCATCTTGACAGGTTACCACAATTCCCGTGGGTATGTGTGTAAGTCTGATGGCTGAATATGTAGTGTTAACCGACTGACCTCCCGGACCGGACGAACAATAAGTATCTTTACGGATATCTTTGTCGTTTAATTCAACGTCGAACTCGTCGGCTTCGGGTAATACAACTACTGAAGCGGCAGACGTATGAATCCTGCCTTGTGTTTCGGTTTTCGGAACGCGTTGCACACGGTGAACTCCCGATTCGAATTTAAGGGTTCCGTAAGCTCCATCGCCGGTAACATTGAAAACTATCTCTTTAAAACCACCTGATGTTCCTTCGCTGACACTAACAACATCAACTTTCCAACCTCTGTTTTCGCAATATTTCTGATACATCCTGAAAAGGTCGCCTGCAAAAAGACTCGCTTCGTCACCACCTGTTCCCGCACGTATCTCCACAACGGCATTTTTGCTGTCTTGAGGGTCTTTGGGAATCAATAACAAACGTATTTCTTCTTCCAACTTCTCCTTTTTAGGCAACAATTCATCGAGTTCCTCCTTTGCCATTTCCCTGAATTCGGGGTCTTTTTCGTTTGCCAAAACATCCTTGGCGCTTTCTATATCGGATAAAAGTTTTTTATACTCTTTGTAAGCATTTACAACCGGCTCAAGTTCCTTGTAGTCCTTATTAAGTTTTACGAATTTTTTAACGTCCGCCATTACCTCGGGGTCGTTCATTTTTTCTCCCATCTCTTCCCAGCGGTTCTTTATGGCTTCTAATTTATCAAGTATTTCCACGGCTAAATATTTTTTGAAGTGCAAAGATATTAAAAATGTAGGAGCGAGTGTAAGGTAAAAAAAGCTCTTTACTTACATGTATTTTTTGCTGAACAAATTATTCATTGTTGAACCTATTATTTACTTTTGCACCCAAAATTTACGATAATGGCTCAAACATTTTTTTGGATAATAATATTTCTGGTTATTTTCGATTTCCTTTTCAGTAAGACTTTAACGTTATTGAATCTGAAAAGGATGGTACCGGAACTTCCGGACGAACTTAAAGGTATTTACGATCACGATAAATACAAAAGATCCCTTGAATATCAAAAAGAAAACATAAAATTCTCGTTTATCAGCGATACATTTATAACGGTAATTTTTCTGGTTGTTTTGTTTACCGGGGTTTTCGGTAAACTTGATGAGGCGGTAAGGAATATCACATCCAATCCTTATATTCAAACCTTATTGTTTTTTGCAATAATCGGATTTGCACTGGACATTTTAACATTGCCTTTTCAATGGTACGATACTTTTGTCATCGAGGAAAAATTCGGTTTCAACAAAACAACCGTTAAAACTTTTATAACCGATAAACTCAAAGGATGGCTTATAAGTTTGATATTAGGAGGAGCCGTGCTTTTGTTTATACAGTGGGCTTATTTTAAAACAGGTGAATATTTTATCTGGATAGTTTTGGGCGGTTTAGCCGTTATCATGGTGTTTATGGCAATGTTTTACACCAGTTTGATTGTTCCGCTATTTAATAAATTGAAACCTTTGGAAGACGGTGAACTTAAAACTGCTATTGAAAAATTTGCCTCAAAAACAGGCTTTAAACTTGATAATATTTATGTTATAGACGGTTCCAAAAGAAGTACAAAAGCAAATGCTTATTTTTCGGGATTGGGTCCCAAAAAGAAAATCATTCTTTACGATACTTTGATTAATGATCTGTCAACCGAAGAAATTGTTGCGGTGTTGGCTCACGAAGTAGGTCATTACAAAAGAAAACATATTTACAAAGGATTGTTGCTTTCATTATTCCAAATGTTTGTAATGATAGCACTTTTGAAATTGGCATTGTCAAACCCTGATCTTTCTTATGCTTTGGGAGCAAAACAACCTTCATTCCACATGGGGTTGTTGGCTTTTGCATTGCTTTATTCTCCCGTTTCATTTATTTTGGATTTGATAACGAATGTTTTCTCAAGGAAGTTCGAGTACGAAGCCGACAGTTTTGCCAAAACATATTATTCCGGTCAGAAACTTATTGATGCTTTGATAAAGTTATCGGTAAAAAGTCTAAGTAATCTGCGTCCGCACCCGTTGTATGTATTCTTTAACTATTCGCATCCCACGCTTTTACAACGCATGGAGAAGCTGAAGGAGTGAATGATTGAAAAATGTCGGGAAAGTTTGAAAGGCCGAAGTTGGTAAGCTCGGGTTCAAGGTGACACCTAAACCAAAGTGCCCACGAAATGTCATTACCAATTGTTGAAAATTTATTTTCTTCTCTCTACCAATGATGTCACTTGTAAAGAGCGGAATATCAATATATTAAATTTTTTAATGTACGATGGGTTGTCACACTGAGCCCCGTCGAATGTGTGACAGTGCGGAGGCCTTCCCGGCCACCCTTCGACCGGACTCAGGGTGACACCTGCCTAATGTACCGCTATAACGTCATTTACCGATTATTGAAAATTTATTTTCTTCCCCCTCAAGGTGACAGCCCACTCACCCCCCGATGGCGTTATTTACAAATTGTTGAAAATTTATTTTCTTCTCTCTCACCATGACTGCCTATCCCACCATTTTACAATGTCATTTAGTATTGTTGAAAATTTTTTTCTTTGTTCTCAGCGTGACAATCCTTTAGTACTTTTTGGCTTTCATCTGAAAAAGTTCTATTAACTAAATAACCCGGACTTCTGAATTTATTTTTAAAATCAAATACCGGATTTTCAAGCCTCTTTTTTTGAAAGAGCTTCCAGAATTCCCGAATTTGAAGGGTATTCGTATATTTTAAGTTCGAATTGTGGTATTACCGCAAAAATATGGTCGAAAATATCGGCTTGAATCGCTTCATATTTAGCCCATTCGGTGGTTTTTGTGAATACGTAAATCTCAATGGGTAATCCTTTTTCCGTAGGTTGAAGCTGTCTTACCAAAAAAGTCATGTTTTGATGAATGTCGGGACGCCGTTTCAGGTATGCTTCAAGATATGCCCTGAAAACCCCAACATTTGTTTGACGTCTTCCGTTAACCAATACCGACGGATCGATATTGTATTTTTTGTTGTATTCTTTAATCTCTTTTTCTTTGTTATTTATATATCCGGTGATTGCTTCAATCTTTTTGAATTTTTCAATCATTTCCGGAGTACAAAATTTGATGCTGTCCATGTCTATGTAAATAGCTCTTTTTATCCTTCTGCCTCCCGATTCTTCCATTCCGCGCCAGTTTATAAACGAGTCGGACACAAGAGCGTAAGTGGGAATCATCGAAATAGTTTTATCCCAGTTTTGAACTTTCACAACGGTTAGTGAAATCTCTATTACGGTACCGTCGGCATTATATTTGGGTGCGCTTATCCAGTCTCCGATGCGGACCATATCGTTAAACGAAAGTTGCATACCTCCTACGAAACCCAAAATAGGGTCGCGGAATATTAACATCAAAACCGCCGACATGGTACCCAAACTGATCAATAAAGTGCTGATGTCTTTATTTACAAGAATACTTATAACGACAAGAATACCAACCAGATATGAAATAATCTTTAAAATCTGAATCAAGCTGTCAATAGGCCTCTCTTTTGATATTTCGTAACGCCTGTAATAATCCCGTATGGTTGATAAAACACTGTCAATTATTAAAATGGTGATAAAAACCATCCAAATGTCTATCAATTTTAACAGAATAGGAGGGGCGGCCGATTCTCCCAAAGCATCGTCAAATAGGTAATAAAGTATAAGAGCGGGAACGAAATAGGCAACTCTTTTAAAAAAATTGTATTTAACAAGCAGATCGTCAAAGGATGTTTTTGACTTTTGTATAAATGGTAAAATTGTATGTTTTATTATTTTCCAAGCTAAATAAAAAGCTATATATGAGATAATTAATAAAACAATAATAGCGGCAATGTTTCCGAAAATCATTGCCGCTTTTTCATTAAATCCGATTTTTATTAAATTGGAATCAACAAAGTTGATAATGTATTTGAACATGTTTATATCTTTTCCAAATATTTATCCCTTAAAAATTTAAGTTTTTTCAATGACGGGTTAAAATCAAAAATACGAATTAAATCCATAAGTCCTTCTTCGTAATATACACTTACCAATGCCGCATCGAAGTTATTATCATCAATGTTGTATTTTATATCCATGGTTATCTTTTCAAAAGTAGCCCATCGCAAATATTTGGGTATTCTGAGGTAATGCATACGTTCGTTGGAGTCGTCGGCATAAATACCATCTGCAACCTCATGCATTTTGAAGAACTTTTTTATTTTAATAATGCTTTGATAAGGTGAAATATTTTTGTTTTTCTTGAACTCGATACCGGTATCGGCAAAAAATTTAACAAGTGTTTTAATGTTATTGTAACTTATATTTTTTAACCTGATTACTCCTGCGGGTTTGTTATAGATTGTTACAACGCCCGGAGTTCCGTCAAATTCGGGATGTCCCGTTTTCGATTTTATTTCCTGTATTGCTCTTATCACCCTCTCGTCATTATAAATCGATTTTGTAACGAGAAATAATGAGCCTTGATGATTGTCTTTTGGCATGTTTTTACCGTGGTATCCCGGAAACGGTTCCAGTGTTTCGAGAACAAGTTTTTTACAGTCTTCAATGTCAGCCGATGTCAATGTTTCTTTTTTCGAAACGGTTCCGATAGTTTCTAATTTTTTGGGGTTCATATGCTATAATTTATTGGTTTTTTTCGTTATAAAATTAACAGAAAATTCCTTACAATTAACGTTTTAAAGCCAAAATA
>WFZS01000045.1 GCA_015489465.1 Bacteroidales bacterium
CATTGGACATGGGTGCCTTGATAGCAGGTGCCAAATATAAAGGTGAGTTTGAAGAAAGGTTGAAAGCAGTTGTTAAAGAGGTGGTTGAATCCGACGGTGAAATAATTCTTTTCATCGATGAAATCCACACTCTTGTCGGTGCAGGAAAATCTGAAGGCGCAATGGATGCCGCTAACATTTTGAAACCGGCATTGGCAAGAGGGGAATTAAGAGCTATCGGTGCTACTACATTGAAAGAGTACCAAAAATATTTTGAAAAAGATAAAGCTCTTGAACGCCGTTTCCAAATAGTAATGGTAAACGAACCGGACACATTAACGGCAATTTCAATTCTCCGTGGATTGAAAGAGAGATATGAAAACCACCATAAGGTAAGAATTAAAGACGAAGCTATAATTGCAGCTGTTGAACTGTCGCAAAGATATATAACCGACAGGTTTTTACCTGACAAAGCCATTGACTTGATTGATGAAGCGGCAGCCAAATTACGTTTGGAAATAAACTCTGTTCCCGAAGAACTAGAGGTTATAGAAAGACGCATTAGACAGCTTGAAATTGAAAAAGAGGCTATTAAACGTGAAAACGATCAAGCAAAATTGGCTAAAATTGAAGAAGAACTTGCAAACCTTAACGATCAAAGGAATCAGTTAAGGGCTAAATGGCAGGCAGAAAAGGAACTTGTTGACAAAATACAACAGCTCAAAAAACAAATTGAAGATTACAAACTAGAAGCCGAAAGAGCTGAACGTGACGGGGATTTCGGTAAAGTTGCCGAAATACGTTACGGAAAAATCCAGGAAGCCGAAAGACAAATTAAAGAACTTGAAGCCAAACTTATTGAAATACAAGGCGACAAACCTTTAATTAACGAAGAAGTAACCGCCGAAGAAGTTGCGGAAGTTGTTTCGAGATGGACGGGAATACCAGTAAGCAAAATGCTTCAAAGCGAACGCGAAAAACTTTTGAAACTAGAAGAAGAACTTCATAAACGTGTAGTTGGTCAGGATGATGCCATTACGGCTATTGCCGATGCCATCCGTCGTAGCAGGGCAGGCTTGCAAGATGCCAAACGACCCATAGGTTCGTTTATATTCCTGGGTACTACGGGTGTCGGTAAAACGGAACTTGCAAAAGCTTTGGCAGAATTCCTGTTCAACAATGAAAATGCGATAGTACGTATCGACATGTCCGAATATCAGGAACGTCATTCGGTGTCCAGACTTATAGGAGCGCCTCCCGGATATGTAGGATACGATGAAAGCGGACAGTTGACCGAAGCAGTGCGTCGTAAACCTTATTCGGTGGTATTGCTTGACGAAATTGAGAAAGCTCACCCCGACGTGTTCAACATCTTGCTGCAAGTATTGGATGACGGACGTTTGACCGATAACAAAGGTCGTGTTGTTGACTTTAAAAATACAATTATCATCATGACCTCCAACATCGGATCGCACATCATCCAAGAAAGATTCAGCCAGATGAATGAAGAAAACGAGGAAGAGATTATTGAAAAGACACGTCAAGAAGTTTTCGAACTGTTGAAGAAAACCATACGTCCGGAGTTTCTGAACAGGGTTGACGAAATTATAATGTTCAAACCTCTGTCTAAAGCTGAAATCAAGGACATTGTAAAATTGCAGTTCGAAATAGTAAGAAAGATGCTTGAAAAGAACGGTGTACACCTTGAAATCACCGAAAGGGCTATCGAGAAACTTGCCAAAATAGGTTACGATCCGCAATTCGGCGCACGTCCTTTGAAAAGGGTAATGCAACGAAAAGTATTGAACGAGTTGTCAAAGATGATTTTGGCAGGAAAAGTTCAAAAAGATCAAAAAATAGTTATTGACGTTGAAAACGACGAATTTGTATTCAAAAATGCATAATGACAGATAATCTAAAAAAAAAGCCGGTGGAAGATTTTCTACCGGTTTTTTTTGTTTTCCTAAAGTAACTTTTTACGATGTAACGTTTGGACGTTAGGCGTCCGGGATTCAGAGTTTGGAAAACGAAAGCGAAAGCCAGTCACGGCGAGCTTGTCGAACCGTGCGTGCGGTGGCTTCCACTGCCATGGTTCGACCAGCCTGCCCGTCCGGCAGGCGGGCTCACCATGACTGCCTCTCCCGCCTTGATACAACGTCATTTAACAATTATTGAAACTTTATTTTCTTCCTTCTCACCAATACGGCCTTCCCTACTTTTCAGGTTTTTCCGGGCCTACTCCAAAACAAGCCTTTTAACCTCTTGACGATCAGAAGAAGATAATTTAACAAAATAGACTCCCCTACTCCATTTTCCGGTATTAATCTTAACACCGGTCGATTTATGTCCTATATGATTTTCATATAATTTTTTTCCGGTAACATCGTAAACTTCAACAATATTAAAACCTTCCTTTTCGTCAAAATTAACCGTAACTTCACCTTTTGCGGGATTAGGATAAATAATTATCCCGTTAATATTCCTTTTTTCGTTTTTAACGCCGGTATATTGTTCAACGGTTACGTTATCAATGTAAAGTGCATTACCGAAAAAGTTAAACGACTCAAAGGCTATCATCACATTACTTTTTCCTATCCACGGCGACAGGTCAACAATTTTACATTCGCTCCCGTAACCTTTGCCACACCAGTCATCCAAAGTTTTCGGCACCCAAAACTTTGTGGTATCTGTCTGCATGCTGGTTGCAAAACTTCCGTTACCGTCGTCGCCGTAAGCGGCAATACGTGTCCATGTTGTTCCGCAATCATCCGAAATTAAAACTATCAACGAGTCTGTAGCATCATCAAACCGTTTTGCATACGCATGTTTAAATTCCAAAACGGCATTCGACATATTTTCCAGATTAAAAGGAGGGGTTATAAGCCTGTCACGGTGCCCCCAATAAACATAATCGGTAAATCTAATTCTTGCCGAATGATTGCTGTTATAACCCACATCGGCCATTTCCCATGATCTTCCGTATTCCTCTTCTGGTTCCACATCTTCTATCTTCCATAAATCATTCTCAATACCATTTTCGAAATTTTCATGATAATACGGCATAAAACCGCCGGCAGATACAAAGTCGAATTTGGTAGTGCTGGAAGAACCGTTAATATTTGATGCGGTTAATTTTACCGAATAATTACCGGGTTGATCAAATGAAACCACGGGATTTTGCGAATACATATCGGTTCCCTCTTCAAAAGTAACCGTTGAAGGAATAAATTCCCACTCCCAGCTTACAGGCATATAAGCGGTGGAATCGGTAAACTGCACCTTTTCACCCACACAAACGGCATTTTTATCCACATAAAAGTCAACATCGGGTAATACCGACGAACTTACCGTTATATAGTCCTCTTTCACAATAGTGTCGGAGCCCAATTCATTGGTAACTATTAATGTCACATCAAAAGTGCCATCGGTATTATATTGAATATTTTCCGGATTTTGATCCGATGATGTTTGAGGTTCGCCACCTTCGAATATCCATTGCCACTGATTGGGAATACCTTTTGATAAATCGGTAAAAGATATTTTTTCGCCTTTTGGTACAACAGTGTTACCGGCTTCAAAGTCGGCAACGGGTTTATAAGCCACTTTAACGTATGCCCACCAAGTACTCCAAGTGTTTGCAGGAGTTTCGGCGTATTCTTGTATAACCCAAAAGTCGGCTTGATCAACAGGGTCCAAACATGTTGCGGAATAGTCTCCCCAACGGTTTCTTGCTCCTCCGTAGGTTTTATTATATGTATCCAGTCCGTCTTTATATTGAAAATATGTTCTTACCGTACCTGCAGGGTCGGTATGATTCCGGTATGAGTAGCCTGCACTGGCATAAATACCCGGTGAAAAGACACCGTGACCTATCATTACATCTTCATATTTATTAACGGCAATAGCCGGAAAAGCAAAATGAAAAGTATTTGTGGGATCTTCTATCCTGCCCCTGTCAATAATAACTCCTGTTGTATCCAAAACCCACCATTGAACAGCCGTGCGTTTCGGATTATTGGCAGGAAGAAAAATATGATGAACCGCCCATATTTTACCGTTTCTGTAAACAGCATTAACAAACCGTGTATCAACGGCGTTTATTTTTGCTTCTGTTCCCAATTGAGGTAAAAAATTACCGGCTTCGCCCGCCCAGTTTGACCACGGATCGGGCACTTGAATTTTACCTTGGTAAATAAATTGGGGATTATCAACATCACCTTTGATAATAAATTTTTTGATAGTCCCGGCACCGTTATCATTACCGTTGTCCGCCGCCAATAAATAAATATCGTTCAATGTCGTATCATAAGTAAATGTCGGCACCAAAGTAAAACCGTCATTTGTTGCAAATCTGGTATAAGGCAAATCTTCGACACCGTTATAAGCAGCCTGTTTGTCATAAACAAATACGGTACGGTAAAAGTCACCTCCGAACATATTTCCGCATACTACAATCCATTTTTTATTAAAACCGATTGTAGGAAAGTCGAACCATGTAACGTCGGAAGGGTCGGTATTTAACCAATACAAATCCCATTCTCCCAAAGGATCCGATGTTTTACTTACTCCCAAATATAATTTTGACAATTCATTATCGGGATGGCTCGGAGTAACAAAAATCCACCTTTCCGCATAAGGATCATATGTTATTTTAGGATCGAAAGTTCTGGTATGTCCGGGCATGTCTTTCCAAAAAAGTCCGAGTGACGTTGTAAATAAATTATTTCCTTCCCTGTCGTGAACTCTTACTTGCGTATTCAATGTTGTCATAACATTATCGGGACCCACACCGCCCATAACGTCAGGAGGAATGGAATTTTGAGTATCTAGCAAACCGAGAAATGTTCTTTCCGGAGCCGGACTTTGCGATTTAACCCTGTTCGGTTTGTTAACAACGGCTTTTCTATCATCTTTAAAAATTACTTTTCCTTCGTTTTTAAATTTATGGTGCTCGAAATCTTGTTCCGGAACTTTATAAATAACGGTATCTTTAAATTCCGATATATTTTTCAAATCTTTATAAACGTTTATAGTTGCAGCTTTTTTAGCGTAACCGTTTGTTTTGTTTTTTGATTGCGGAACCGCAGCCACGGAGATTAAAAACAATACACCGAGGAAAAGTAATTTATATTTCATGTTATCTATTTATCAATTAATAATTTACCTGTAAAAATATTTTTATCATTTTTTATTTTAACAATATACAACCCGTTTTGTAATGATGCGACATTAATATTGTTTAATCCTTTGTCAAGATTTTTTCTCAAAACCGTTTTACCCGAAACATCGCTGATTTCAAGTAAATTATCATTACCAACAACATTTTTTATAAAGAGTGTGCCCGATGCCGGATTCGGGAAATAGAAATAACCGTCCGGATTTTCTGAATTTTCGCTTATCCCGACAGCGTTACCAACTTCAATATTGTCGAGATATAAATTATTCCCGAAACCGCAATAAGCTTCGAACATTATTTTAACATTACTGTTTCCCGCCCATTCCGTAAGATCCAAAACAGGAGAATCCTCACCGTAATCACCTCTTCCGCTCCAATCCGTTATTACAGTGGGTTCAAAATATGTTGACATGGGTTCGCGTGTTACGAATTTTTCGGTCATATCCGGACCGTTTGCATAAACACGTGTCCATGTTTGACCGCAATCCGCCGAGACTTTAACAATTAACGAATCCACTTGAGCATACTTTTGAGCATATGCATAATCAAATGTCAAAAATACGTTCTCCATTCCCTCAAAATTTAATGCGGGCGAAATAAGTTGGTCTCTTGCTCCTGTATAATAATATTTAAATAGTTTCATAAAAGGTGCGGATGTCAACTGTCCGTCCGTTCCGACCACTTGTGACATTTTCCAGGTAATCTTACCGTCGGGGTTAACAACACTCCACCCTCTATCCGAAAAATCTTCCATATTTTCAAAATCTTCAAAATAAGGTAAAGCGGCACCTCCTGAAAACACATAGTCTTCTTTTAACAATGTCGTATCTCCGGCAACATTACCCACAGTTAAAGCAACATCATAAACTCCGGGTTCATTAAACTTAACTACGGGATTTTGTGAATTGGCATTAGTACCTTCAACAAATGAAACCGTTGAGGGTGAAAAACTCCATGTCCAGGAATTGGGACAGCCTGAAGATTTATCTTCAAAGGAAACCGTATTGCCGGAACATATATAAGTATTAGATGAAACAAAATCAACTTCGGGTTTGACGGATTGGCCTACAGTAATATATCCTTCTTTTGTTTTAACGGCTTCTCCTTCGGGATTTGAAACTGTTAATGTCACTTTAAAAACCCCTTCACTGTTATAAACTATTCCTTCAGGATTTTTGTCAAATGATTCGGAAGGTTCACCTCCTTCAAATTCCCAATGCCATGTATGGGGCACTCCCAAGGTTTTATCTTTAAAAGAAAGTTCGCAGCCCAAAGGGATAAGTGTATCGTTAGCCTCAAAATCCGGTTGCAGCTCACCGTACCATGTATGCGACGACCACAAACCTCTTCCGTAAGTGGAGGCTCTTACCAAATCATTAGCCGGTGATCCGGCATCGTAAAACACTTCAATATCCGTTACGTTAGCCGATAGCGGAAAACCGTTGGAAAACAATATCCAGTTATCCATTGAAGCATTTTTATAATAAATTCCGGCATCGGTTCCCACATAAAGACCTTCGATATCATTTTTATAATATTCTATTGTGTTTACTCTGGCTTCGGGAAGGTTATAAGTAATGTCTTCCCAGGTATATCCCTTGTCATCCGATTTAAAAACCTTATTATCTAAAGTAATGTAAACAACATTCTCGTCAAACGGATTTGTTTCTATATCCGTAATATTACCGGAAACCGGAAGAAAAGATTTGATGTTTTCCCAGCTCACCATCAAACTTTTAAGGTTATCAGTTCTGAAAAATCCTTTATTATTATATCTGGCAAAATAGAGGATGTTGTGATTCGCTTCACTTTGCTCAATCGCCGATATATTTTCATTACCATCGGTAGTTATATTTTCCCAAGTAACATTAGAAGCTTTTGCATTGTAAGTACGCCAAACATTTTTCATTCCCACATACATGATGTTTGTATTATCAACATCCAAAATAAAAGGAGTTATCCAACCCCCGGTTTCATTAATATTAGAAGTTACTCCTCCGTTATAATTGTTATTTTTCAACCTGTGAATGCTTCCGAAATATATTTCACCGTAAGAATAAGCAGTATCCTGACTGTCAAAAACACAATCCATACCGTCGCCGCCCAACACCGTAATAAACGGTTGTGACTGTCCAACATAAGTTGCGGTACCGTTATCCTGATAACCGTTTATAACACGATCCTCGTCAAGAGTGCTTTGTCCGATACGATAAACCTGACTTATTGCCAATCCGTTAGATATTTCGGGCCAGGTATTTCCTCCGTCCGGAGTATAGTATAAACCTCCGTCGTTACCGGCATAAAGATAATGGTTCAGAGGGTTAAACTCCAAAACATGGCAATCGGCATGAACGGCAGGCACACCGCAATTACCAACCCAGTGAGAACTTATATTCCACGAAACTCCCCCGTTTGTAGATTTAAAAACATTAACACCTGCCACGTAAACAATATTTTCGTTTAAAGGGTCCACGGCAACATCCAAATCATACCAACCTTGACCACCATCTCCACCGTTACACTCGTATCCCAAAATATTGGGTGAATCCGACATTAATGACCATGTCAGCCCGGCGTTATCGGAACGGTAAGTACCTCCGTATTTACTGTTATCGGAAGCAACAAAATAAACAACGTTAGGATTTGCAGGTGAAACACCGACAACTGCACGTTCATGATTTCCGGGTCCCGAATTAAAATTCCAAGTTTCACCGAAATCAACCGACCTGTAGAACCTACCGGAAGCCGTAGCGTAAATAATATTTTTATTACCCGGGTTAAAAACTATCTCTCTAAAATTTCCGTTCTTTTTAAGTTCCCATGTTTGAGCTCCGTCATTAGTTTTAAAAATACCGCCTGATGTTGCCGCTAAGATAATATCGGGATCATCAGGGTCCATTATCAACCTGCCCACATCGGCATTTTCCATTCCGCCATTAGCGGGAACAAAAGTTTCACCACCATCCACACTTTTAAAAACACCCATACCGGCGGCATCGGCAGCATCCCTGTCACCGGTACCTATATAGATAATATCAGGATTTGCAGGACTTATAACTATGGATGAGACACCCAAGGTAGGAAGGTTATCAGTGTAGGAACTCCACGATGCACCTCCGTCAACAGACTTCCACAATCCTCCGGCAGGTGCCCCGACATAAATAATATCGGGATTATAAGGGTCAAAAGCAACGGCATTTACACGCCCGTTTCCATTCGGTTGCCCCGTATGATTTTCAGGTTTTTGTATTGGTCCTAAATTTATGAAATCACCTTCAAAGCCTTTGGATTTGTAATTTTTCAGAAATTTCTCAACGGCTTTGTAAACTTTAAAACCGGATATCCTTGTCCCGTCCGGATTGAGCCTTGTACTCCAATAATATTCCCATCTTTTAAACGGCTTATACCCCGAACTTCTTGTAACCGGTCTGTCTTTCCAATACTTGTTAAAAGCTTCAACCGTTTTGTAATAATTGGCCGACGGGTCATGCATCATATCAATCCAATAAGAATAATCTGCTGTATCCTTTGCATTGTTTTGCGAAAACACTGTTTGAAAAAACAGGGAAAACAATACACTTAAAGCGTAATATTTACTCATAGAAAAATAATTTGAACGACAAAGGTAATTATATGTTTATAATTAAATATTGTTTGTAAAAATTAATTCTAATTTTGCAGTTGAATTCTTAAAAAAATGCAAACAAAAGCAATAAGTAAACAGCTGGGGAAAATATTACTTTTCAATTCGTTTTTCCTATTTATTTCTTTCCTAATATCGTTATATTACGACGAATCTTCCGATATGGATTTACTTATAACCGGTATAGTAGCTTTTATTTTAGGTATTATTCCCGTTTTAACCTACCCAAAGGTCAGGGACATGAAATTTTCGGACGGGATGTTGACCGTTGTTTTGGGATGGATTTCAACATGTTTAGTGGGAATGATGCCTTACGTAATGTGGGGGCATGAATTTTCTATTGCAAATGCCTGGTTTGAAAGCGTTTCCGGATTTACAACGACAGGTTCCACAATTCTTAACGATATTGAGAGTCTTCCCAAAGGGCTATTGTTTTGGAGGTCTTCCACACACTGGTTGGGAGGTATAGGTATTGTACTTTTTACCATTCTTGTATTGCCCCAATCATCAACGGAACGTATAGTTTTGCTAAATACCGAAATAAACGAACTTGCCAAAAGAAATTTTCAATACAGAACAAAAAAGATTTTATCAATACTGGTAACTGTTTACGTCGGTCTTACGGCTTTGGAAACTGTATCCCTGTATGTTGCCGGGATGTCTTTTTTTGACGCTATTAACCACTCTTTTTCAACTATTGCCACAGGAGGCTTTTCCACAAAAAATTCAAGTATCGCATATTATCACAGTGCAACGATTGATATTATCATAATGGCTTTTATGGTTGTGTCAGGACTTCATTTCGGACTGATTTACAATACTATAAAAGGTAAGCCGATGAATATTTTCACTTCCGAAATTGCACGTACTTTCTTAATAGTCTTAGGCATAGGTGTAATTTTTGCCTCATTGAAATTATATTTTTCAGGCACTTATGATAATTTGGGGGACGCTTTCAGATATGGTGCTTTTCAGGTTATTTCAGTAGGTTCTACAACGGGTTTTGCCAATGCCGATTCTAAAAACTGGCCTGCTTTTACTCAACTTATAATAATGTATTTTACCATACAATGCGCCATGATAGGTTCCACTTCGGGAGGTTTGAAATTCGACAGGGTTTATCTTTTTGTAAAATCGTTAAAAAAACAGTTTAAACTGATGAGGCATCCTAAAGCCGTTATCTTGATGAAAGTTGACAATTCGGTTGTAACGGAAGGTATGGAAATAAGATTCAAAACATTTATTGTTACATATTTGTTCATAATACTTTTGGTAACCCTTGGGCTAACGGCAATGAATATCGATTTGATGACGGCATTTTCAGCTTCCATTGCAACGATAGGAAACGTGGGTCCGGGTTTCGGGGAGGTCAGTTCTTTGGGAAATTACGGCGGATTACCCGATTTGGGGAAGTATCTCCTCTCGTTGAATATGTTACTGGGAAGGTGGGAAATTTACAGTTTTATATCACTTTTCACTTTTAATTTTTGGAAATCATAATCCATTTAACATTCATGTTTTGTTATGTTTCAAGAACTTTTCCACAATCTGTATTTTTCACTTTTTCTTATTATCGCTTTGGGATTACTGCTTGGCAGGATTAAAGTTGCCGGAATCTCTTTAGATGTTTCGGCAATAATTTTCGTAGCATTAATTTTCGGACATTACGGAGTTTTAATGCCCCCGTTATTTCAAAAAACAGGACTAATATTTTTCATATACTCGGTTGGTATTCAAGCAGGACCCGGTTTTTTTGAATCTTTTAAAAAAGACGGTTTAAAACTTGTATCCATAGCTTTTATAACGTTGAGTTCCGCAGCCGTTGTAACTTTAATAATAGCTTGGTATTTCAATTTCGATATCAAACTTGCCATAGGATTATTTACCGGAGCTCTAACAAGTACACCCGGTTTAGCGGCAGCCATAGAAAGTACAAAATCATCGCTTGCATCGATAGGATACGGAATAGCTTATCCTTTCGGGGTTTTAGGTGTGATCATATTCGTTAAAATTGCTCCTAAAATTTTCAGAATATCCATAAAAGAAGAGGAAGAAAAATATTTTAAAAAAGTAATATCGGAACATTCAAAACTGACAAATAAAAATTTTATTGTCGAGAATAAAAACGTTTTCGGGAAATCGTTGAGCGACCTTAAAATAAGAACAATGACCCACACCAACATTTCAAGGGTTTTACACGAAAATAAAGCTTTTACTCCTACAGCCGATACCGTTTTGCATGAAAATGATGTTATAAAAGCCGTGGGAACGGAAGAAGATCTGAAAAAAGTTGAATTGCTTATAGGAAAAGAAACCGATACAAAAATACCGTTAAGTAAAAATTACATTATAAAAACTTTCCTTGTAACCAATAAAGATATCATTAATAAACCTCTTTCGGAGATAGGACTTTTTGAACGTTATAATGCTACGGCAACATCCATTAGACGTGCGGGTATTGACATTATTCCCGATGCCACCACCAAGCTTAAGTTCGGTGATAAAGTAACAATAGCCTGTTCGGAACAAAATCTTCCTGCAGTAAAAAAACTTTTTGGTGACAACAGAAAAATACTATCGGACCTCGATTTCCTTCCGGTTTCTTTGGGAATATTAATAGGGATTTTGATTGGAAAAATAAGCATTCCTTTGTTCGGATTCGATTTGTCGCTCGGTTTAACGGGAGGTGTGTTGCTCGCCGCTATTATTTTAAGCCGTATAGGCAAAACAGGTAATATATTGTGGAATGTTTCCGGAAGTTCAAATCAATTATTAAGAAAAATCGGACTAATATTTTTTCTTGTAACCGTTGGTACAGAGGCTGGGAGCCATTTGGTAGAAATACTTAAATCGGGAGGTTTTGAATTACTGCTTGCAGGTGCGATAATTACTATTATTTCAATGATAACAACCATGCTGGCGGGTCATTTTATTTTGAAACTTAACTTTTTAACATTACTTGGTGCTTTAACGGGCTCGATGACCTCAACACCGGCTCTAAGTGCTTTGGAACCCGTAACGGATTCAAATGCTCCTAAAGTTGCATATGCAGCCACATATCCGGTAGCTTTGGTTTTAGTAATTATTTTTACTCAAATTTTATCCCTGTTCTAAAATACGTTTGTAAATCCTGTAGTTTTCTTCGTCAAAACAAACAAAAAACACTTTTTCCGGAATGTCGTTTTTGGAAAGAAATTCCATAACGGCGTTTATAGCAATTTCAGCCGCCCTTTCTTTCGGAAACCTGTAAACACCCGTTGAAATATTTGGGAAAGCTATGGTTTTACATCCGTGTTTTTTTGCTATTTGCAAACTTTCGGAATAACAATTTCTTAAAAGCTTATCTTCATTGTAATTACCTCCGTGCCATACCGGCCCCACGGCGTGAATTACATATTTTGCCGGCAAATTATATCCCCTTGTAATTTTGGCATGACCCGTTTCGCAACCTCCCAAAGTTTTGCACTCTTCCAACAAAGCCGGTCCGGCAGCACGGTGTATGGCTCCGTCAACACCTCCGCCTCCCAAAAGTGTTCTGTTTGCAGCATTAACAATACAATCAACATCAAGCTTTGTTATGTCGGCTTTTACCAACTCTATTCTCGAATTATCCATGGTTTATTATTTTTTACCAAAATTACAAAATGCAACAATGTTTTCAAATTTTTAAATTAATGTAATACTTTTGAAAATAAATAACTCCTCATGTCCGACAGTAAATTAGTTTTATATCTTGTAAACCTGTTCGATAAAATTCATAAATCATGGGAAAGCCCCCGGTTTATGAAAAAACTGGGCAACATAACGGTTTTTTTCTACCTGTTGGCTTTGGTTTTGATAGAACTTAAAAGGTTAGGAATTTTTGGTGATAGTTTTAATTTCATCCCCACCGACCATTTCAAAGCCATCCATCTAGGGTTTACTTTATTACTTTTTTACGAAGTAATATCCATGGTTCTCTCATTGGAAAAATCCGTTTCAAAATCAATGAATATTCAGCTCGAAATACTTTCGTTAATACTTTTAAGAAGCGGATTCAAACTTCTGGGTGATTTTCCGGAAGTAATAACATGGGACGTCATCAAATTAAATGTTTTATATGTTTTTTCAGACGCATTCGGAGCACTTTTGATTTTTATCGGAATTCTTTACATAAAAAAATTCGAAAAACATCTTTCAATATGTAAATCCAAAACAAGCCTGAACAACTTTGTGAAAGTAAAAAAGCTTTTAGCTTTACTTTTATTATTAATTTTCGGCATTTTCATATCAATAGACATAATAAACTTTTTCCGCGGAAAAGAGGTTTTCAATGTTTTCCATGCTATTTATACAACTTTAATATTTTCCGATGTTTTACTGGTATTCATTTCATTAAGGTATTCGGAATCTTATTTGGTTATGTTCAGAAATTCCGGATTTGCTTTGGGAACAGTGATAATACGCATTGCTTTGAACTCCAAACCGCCTTATAATGCACTTTTAGGAGTTATTGCAACATTGTTCATTTTGATATTAGTATATTTTTATAATAAAGCATATAGTCATGAACTTCAACGTAACAATTTTAAAAGAAAAGTTAAAATTCCAAACAGCACTACAGTTAATAAAGAAACAGGAAAAAAGTTTAAATATTAAGTGAAAAAAGAAAAACAAATAACAAGTAGCGGACCCAGTTTGTTGGAATCGTTTATTCCAATAATATTTCTGATAATATTATTGACGGCTAACGTATCGTTTTGGGATGACACGTTAGCAGGTTCCAACCAGATAGCTCTTTTGAGTGCCGCTGCACTATCGGGAATATTAAGTATAAAATACGGCTTTAAGTGGAGTAAACTGCGTGAAAAAATTGTTGACACCATAGGCACTTCCATGCCTGCAATATTGATACTTCTGTTAATAGGAGCATTATCGGGGACATGGCTTATCAGCGGAGTAGTACCGGTTATGATTTATTACGGACTTGATATTGTAAACCCTACGGTTTTTTTATTTGCTGCAGTAATAACAAGCGGCATTGTATCTTTGGCAACGGGAAGTTCGTGGTCAACCATAGCAACTATAGGAGTGGCGCTGTTGGGAATAGGAAAAGCATTGGGGTTTAACGACGCAATGGTTGCCGGAGCTATCATTTCGGGTGCGTATTTCGGTGATAAAATGTCGCCTCTTTCCGACACTACAAACCTTGCACCGGCAGTTTCGGGAACCGATATTTTCACCCACATAAAATATATGCTTTACACCACGGTTCCAACAATGACAATTACTCTTTTAATCTTTCTTATAATAGGATTTAATTTTAACATAGCTGATGCAGATGTACATCCGGGTGCTGTTCAGAACGCCATTAAAAGTACATTCAATATAACTCCGTGGCTGTTTTTGGTTCCCGCAATACTTTTTGCCGTTATTATGTTAAAAGTACCGCCTTTACCGGCTCTTGCCATCGGAGTACTTTTGGGAGGAATTGCCGCTGTGATTTTTCAACCTCATATTATAAAGGAACTTTCAAATGTAGATTCAAATTACTTCAAAGCTTCTTACATATCGGTAATGCAAGCCGCATACGGCGAAACGGCTATAAAAACTCCCAACCCCGCCATGAACCGTTTGTTTACATCGGGAGGTATGGCGGGAATGCTCCCAACCATTTGGTTAATATTGTCGGCAATGGTTTTCGGCGGAATGATGGAAGCAACGGGAATGCTCAAAAAAATCACCCGTTCATTATTATCACTGGTAAAGTCCGATTCTTCGCTGATAACTTCAACGGCGGCAACATGTATTTTCTTTAATTTAACGGCATCCGACCAGTATTTGGCAATTGTTGTTCCGGGGGAAATGTACCATGACGCTTTCAAAGACAGGGGTCTTAAACCCGAAGTGTTAAGCAGAACTCTCGAAGATTCGGGAACCGTAACATCGGTACTTGTTCCGTGGAACACCGGAGGGGCAACACAAGCAAGAGTTTTGGGAGTTCCCACTCTCGATTATCTCCCGTTTGCTTTTTTCAATATATTAAGTCCGGTGATGACCGTTATTTTTGCATATTTTAATATCAAAATCAGAAGATATAATAACAGGAAAACAACAGAAGCCGATGAGTAAAAAAATTGAGTGGAAACCCGGAAACATGCTTTATCCGTTACCCGTTGCAATGGTAACATGCGGCACTAAACCCGGAGATTACAATATCATTACTATTGCCTGGACGGGAACAATAAACACTAATCCTCCAATGCTTTCCATTTCCGTCAGGGAGTCGAGACATTCGTACAAATTGATAAAAGAAAGCGGAGAGTTTGTTGTTAACCTGACAACGGAAAATCTTGTTAAGGCGGCTGACTGGTGCGGCGTACGGTCGGGAAGAGATTATAACAAATTCAAAGAGATGAAACTTACACCCGGCAAAGCTTCCAAACTTGACACACCTTTAATTGAAGAGTCTCCGGTAAATATAGAATGTAAAGTTAAACAAGAGATTAAGCTGGGAAGCCACTCGATGTTTATTGCCGAAGTTGTTGCCGTTACCGTTGACGAGCGCTATCTGGATAAAACAACAAATAAATTCGACCTCCGTCAAACAAACCCGGTTTCATACCTGCACGGCAGCTATTACAACATGGGCGAAAATCTGGGAAAATTCGGATTTTCAGTGAGAAAGAAAAAAGGTAGAAAGAAAAACATGGAAAACAATGAAATTTAAAGATTAAACAAGTTCTCCTGCTAATTCATCCGGGTTTATTCCCCCGAAATTTCCCGAACTCATTAACAGGAATACAGTATTAACTCCTTTTTTATCAAGCAGCCATTTTTTTACATCTCCGGTACTGTTAACAACTTCCAAATTTTCATTACCGAATGCTTTTTTAACAGTATCCGGGTCAAGCATCGGCAAGCGTTTCATTTCAAGGGCATGAGGATTGTAATATACACACGCTTCGTCGGCAAGATCCATTGTTCCTGCATATTGATCTAAAAACTTCTCGTTTAAACTGCTGAAAGTATGTAGTTCCAAGCATGCGACTATCTTTTTGTCAGGATAACGGTTTTTTACGGCTTTTACAGTAGCCTTAACTTTTGAAGGAGCATGAGCAAAATCCTTATAAACTAATGAGTTTCCCGATTTTGCTATCAATTCAAGACGTTTTGCAGCACCTTCAAAATCTTTTATCGCATCAAAAAATGTTTCGTTATCAATCCCCAATTCGTTACATACCAAACGTGCACCGTTAAGATTTTGAAAATTGTGCTCACCGAATATTTTAACGGGATATTTTTCACCTTCGAAAATTACAAAAACATCATTTACTTCAATTTCATAACTCAAACTGTCATAACCTTTCTTTTTTATGTTTTTATCCACCTTTTCCACTATTTCTTTAAGATTTTTATCCCCTTCGAAAAATATCAAAGTGCCGTCATCCTCAATAAGATTGATAAACTTTTCAAACTGGCTTTTGTAGTCATCAAATGTAGGGAAAACGTTTATATGGTCCCATGCAATACCTGTCAACAACGCGATGTGAGGTCTGTACCAATGAAATTTAGGTCTCCTGTCAATGGGAGAGCTTAAATATTCATCTCCTTCGAAAATCATTATTTCCGCACTCTCCGAAAGACGAACCATCACTTCAAAATCTTTAAGTTTCGACCCGACGAGGTAGTCGAAATCCTTACCCAAACGCGACAGAACATGCATAACCATTGCCGTTACAGTGGTTTTACCGTGACTGCCTCCTATAACCACCCTTTTTTTATTCTCCGAATGTTTAAATAAAAATTCGGGATATGAATATATTTTCAATCCCAGGTTTTTTGCCTTTAACAATTCGGGATTATCGGGTCGTGCATGCATTCCCAAAATAATAAAATCAATATCTTTTGTAATATTTTTCGGGTGCCACCCTTCCTCTTCGGGAAGTAATCCGTATTTCTTCAGCCTGCTTTTTGAAGGTTCGAAAATCTCGTCATCGGAGCCGGAAACTTCATAACCGTTTTTTAACATGGCAATAGCCAGATTATGCATGGCACTGCCCCCTATCGCTATAAAATGTACTCTCACTGTCTTGTTTTTTGTTCAAAAATAACCAAAATGGTGTATTTCCGTTGAATTTCGACATTACAGATATTTTTATTTTCTTTCCCGCCATTCATGGCGCATTGCATATTTCCCAGTTTATCCAAACAAATTTTATTTTATGACGATATAAATTTAATTTTGCAAGCTGCAATCCTGAAAATATGATAAAGAGATTTTTCAAACATTCATTTATAATTTTAAATATTTTACTTACAACCCAAATTATAACCGGTCAAAATCTTAAAACCGATACCGTTTTCAGGTCGCCTGTTGACTTTCCCATTTATCTTTCCGGAACATTTGGAGAACTCAGACCCAATCACTTCCATGCAGGTATTGACATAAAAACCGGAGGAGTTCAGGGTAAAAAAGTTCATGCCGTTATGGACGGGTATGTGTCCCGTATAAAAATATCATTGGGAGGTTACGGTAAAGCGCTTTACATTACACACCCCAACGGTTATGTTTCCGTTTACGGTCATCTGAAACAGTTTAACGACAAAATTTCGGAATACGTTAAAAAAGAGCAATACCGCCGTAAAACTTATACTTTAAACATATTTCCTAAAAAGGGTGAACTTCCCGTAAAAAAAGGAGAAGTTATAGCGCTTTCAGGCAACACGGGAGGTTCAATGGGACCTCATCTTCATTTTGAAATACGAAAAGCAAAAAACGAACATCCCGTTAATCCGTTACTTTTCAAAAACATTAAAATAAAAGACATTACACGGCCGCGCATTAAAGCTTTGGCAATATATCCTCAAAACGACAGCAGTGTTATCAATGACATATGTGATACATTGTTTCTTGAAGTCAACGGTTGGGGTGTTAAACATTATCTAAAAGGTAATCCCAAAATAAAACTTCACGGAGACTTCTCTTTCGGGCTGAGAGCATACGATTTAATGGACGGAACCAACAACAAAAACGGCATCTACAAAGAAAAACTTTACATAGATTCTTCTCTTGTTTTCTCAATAGAATTAAAAGAACTTTCATTTGCCACAACACGTTACGTTAACAGTTTGATAGATTACAAACATTACATTCTGGAAAAAGAGCGAATGGTTGAAACCAAACTCGATACAAACAACAAGTTGGACATTTATACCCTTGTAAAAAATAACGGAATTTACTCATTTACCGATACTCTGAATCATAAAATAAAATATGTTGTTGAAGATGTTTACGGTAATATGGGAATGCTTTCGTTCCCGGTAAAAGGATACATTCCCGATACGATAATCAAAAAAGATTATAAACGTAATAATTTAGATCCTAACAGTATATTTGTCCGCTTTAACAAAGGATGTAAGATAAACGATAACGGTGCCGATTTAAACATTCCCGCAAACGCTCTATACTGTTCGTGTTGTGTAAATATTAAAGCCGATAGCGAAAAAGTAGAAAACTCGTTTTCAAAAACTTATAATGTGGGCGACAAAACAATTCCATTACAAAAACTCGTAACATTAACCGTTAAACCCGACACCGTTTTACCCGATTCTTTAAATAAAAAACTTTATTTGGCTATTGTTGATGACAAAGGCAAAACATATTATGCAGGAGGTGAATTTAAAGATGGTGTTATCAGTTTAAAAACCAGGGATTTCGGTAAATATACCGTTATGATTGACACCGTGAAACCGGTAATTAAACCTTTAAATATCCCTTCAAGTGGAAATGTATCACGTAACACAACGATTAAAATCAAAATAAAAGATTCCGTATCGGGAATAAAAAGTTACAACGGATACCTTAACGGTAAATGGATATTGATGGAATACGAACCTAAACAATCGTTATTGACCTATTCCATCGATACCCTGATGAAAAAAGGAGAAAATGATTTTAAACTGGTTATTGAAGACAATAGAGGTAATACCGCCGTTTACAAAAAAGTATTAATATATTAAACCTCTTCCGGTGTAAATCCGGATTGATGTCAATTATAAAAAGCCTTAATTAATTCGACAACTCGGGTTAATACATTATTTTTGCATAAAATTCATTTATGGTAAGTATGGAAACGATAATTCCTCCTGTTGACAGAGAAATATTGGTTCAAGAACTGACAAAGGATAAATTATTAAGAAAAACAAATAACGCCGGTAACGAAATATATATTGTTACCGCTGAAGATTCACCGCACGTGATGCGTGAAATAGGACGTTTACGCGAAATTACTTTCCGTGATGCCGGCGGCGGTACCGGTAAAGAGGTGGATATCGACGAATATGACAAGGGACCTCACGGATTTAAACAAATGATAGTTTGGGACCCTGAAGAACAGGAAATTGTTGGCGGTTACAGGTATCTGGATTGTAAAAACGTTGAGATTGACGAAAACGGTGAGGTAAAATCACCAACGGCAAGGCTTTTTAAATATTCTCAAAAATTTATCGACGAATATTTAGACTACACGATTGAACTGGGAAGATCTTTTGTTCAGCCTATGTACCAACCCACTTTTGACATCAGAAGAGGAATGTATGCCCTTGATAATCTTTGGGACGGACTGGGTGCTTTGATTGTTGAGCATCCCGATGTTAAATATCTTTTCGGTAAAGTGACAATGTATCCCGATTTCGATTCATATGCCCGGGACCTCATCCTCTATTTTATGCACAAATATTTTCCCGACCCGGATAATTTGATTTATCCAAAAAAACCATTGCAACTTACCACCTCCGCGAAAATCCTTGAATCTATATTTACCGGTTATAACTACAAAGAAGACTATAAGATACTGGTTCAAAAAGTAAGAAAACTGGGTGAAAACATTCCTCCGCTTTTCAATGCTTATATGAACTTGTCATCAACCATGAAAACTTTCGGAACCGCCGTTAATGATCATTTCGGAAACGTCGAAGAAACAGGCATCTTGGTAACTATCCAGGATATCCATAAAGGCAAAAAGGACAGACATCTTTCTTCTTATTTAAACACTAACGTATGAAAATAAAATACGCCGACTTTGTAACCAGCTCGGCAAAATGGCAACAATGTCCCGAGCCGGACAAACCCGAATACGCAATGATTGGCAGGTCCAATGTGGGCAAATCGTCATTGATAAACATGCTTACAGGACGGAAAAAACTTGCTAAAACTTCCTCGTCGCCGGGAAAAACAATAACAATAAATCACTTTCTTATTAACGGTGAATGGTATCTTGTGGATTTGCCCGGTTACGGTTATGCCAAAAGAAGCAAAACGGAAAGATTGAAATGGGAAAAAATGATACGCGGTTACCTCCTTAACCGTGAAAATATGATATCGGTTTTCGTACTTGTTGATTCGAGGCACGAACCTCAAAAAAACGACCTTGAGTTTTTTGAATGGCTGGGAATATCACAAATACCTTTTGTAATCACCTTTACCAAAGCCGACAAATTAAGTAAAAACAAACTTGAGCAGAACATCGCCGCTTATAAAAAAACGTTACTGAAAGAGTGGGAAGAGTTACCACCGATGATTGTTACATCTTCTGAAACGGGAATGGGTAAAGATGAAATTTTAAATTATATAGAAGAAAACAACAAACTGTTTTTCGAAAGTCGTAAAAACCTGTAAACGTGCTTAATTATAAGGATAAAAAATTGTTGATTTGGGATTGGAACGGCACATTGCTTGATGATGCGGATTATTGTGTTGAAAATATTAACGTATTGCTTAAAAAACGTAATTTACCGTTAATAGACAAAAAACGGTATCGAGAAGTTTTTACATTTCCGGTTATCAATTACTACAAAGCCGTCGGTTTCGACCTCGAAAAGGAGGGTTTTGAAAAGCCTGCACACGAGTATATAAAACTATATTTCGGTAATTTTCATAAAACAAAACTTTTTCCTTGTGCTGCAGAAGTTTTGGAAACACTGTCAAACGCAGGATATCAACAAGTGGTATTATCGGCAATGGAACATCAAAGTCTGGAAAAAACCCTCGAAGAAAAAGGCATCCTTAAATAT
This sequence comes from Bacteroidales bacterium, assembly GCA_015489465.1. GTDB lineage: Bacteria > Bacteroidota > Bacteroidia > Bacteroidales > F082 > B16-G9. Next base: position 20,853 of record WFZS01000045.1, read on the forward strand.
TTCAACCGTATTGCCGGCATCGGCGACCATTACGGAGGAAGTAAAACCGAAACGGGAAAACAGTTGATTAAGGAACTCGATATAAATCCGAAAGAAGCCGTTATGATAGGTGACACATTACACGACAAAGAAACGGCAGACGTAATTGGCGTAGATACCATTCTTGTTTCGCAAGGTCACTATTCAAAAGAAAGATTACTCACCGCCGGGGTTCCCGTTTTTGAAAACCTGAAGGATGTATTGGGATTATTTGTATAACTTCCTTATCTTTTCCTACTTTTGCAGCATATGAATCTTTCAAATAAAATAAACCGTAAAATTTTTAAAGTTGTTGCTGCCGCAGGCGATGAACTCGGTGTTCCTGTTTTTGTCATAGGTGGTTATGTGCGTGATGCAATATTGGGTAGAAATTCAAAAGATGTGGATTTTGTTGTATTGGGCAGCGGTATCGAACTTGCACAAAAAGTTGCCGGAAAACTGGGAAATAACACCGAAGCCAAGTATTTTAAAAATTTCGGTACGGCAATGGTGCGGTATAAAAACTGGGTTTTGGAATTCGTCGGTGCCAGAAAAGAGTCGTACCGGAAAAATTCCAGAAAACCGATAGTGGAAAACGGGACGCTGGAAGACGACCAAAACCGAAGAGATTTCACCATAAACGCGATGTCTGTAAGTCTGCAAAAAGAAAATTACGGTGAATTATATGACCCTTTTAACGGTTTGAAAGACATCAAAAACAAAATAATAAGGACACCGCTGGACCCGGACATAACATTTTCCGATGACCCTTTAAGAATGATGAGGGCTATTCGCTTTGCAACGCAACTTGGATTTAAAATAGAACCGGAAACACTAGAAGCCATAAAAAAGAATAAAAATAGAATCTCGATTGTATCGAAGGAAAGGATAACCGACGAATTGAACAAGATAATTCTTGCCGACAGACCTTCAACAGGCTTTAAATTACTTGACAAAACAGGACTTCTAAAGATAATTTTCCCTCAAATGGCAGCATTAAAAGGCGTGGAAATTATTGATAATAAGGGTCATAAAGACAACTTTTATCATACTTTGGAAGTTTTGGATAATGTTGCCGCTAAAAGTGATGATTTATGGTTACGTTGGGCTGCAATCCTTCACGACATTGCAAAACCGGTAACGAAAAAGTTTGATAAAAAAGCTGGATGGACTTTTCACGGTCATGAATTTGTAGGCGCCAAGATGGTTCCCAAAATATTCAAACAGTTGAAATTACCTCAAAATGAAAAGATGAAGTACGTTCAAAAGCTTGTTCAACTGCATCTTCGCCCGATAGTCCTTTCACAGGAAATAGTTACCGATTCTGCTGTAAGAAGGTTGCTTTTTGATGCCGGAGACGACATTGACGACCTGATGCTTTTGTGTGAAGCCGATATAACTTCCAAAAACGAAGAAAAGGTAAAACGCTATCTCAACAACTTCAAATTGGTTCGTCAAAAACTTGTTGAAGTTGAGGAAAAAGACAGGATAAGAAACTGGCAACCACCCGTTAGCGGAGAAATTATCATGAAAACTTTCGGTCTTAAGCCTTCCCGTGAAGTGGGTGAAATTAAAAATGCCATACGCGAAGCCATTCTTGACGGGAAAATACCTAACGAGTTTGATGCCGCCTATAATTTTATGCTCGAAGAAGGCAAAAAACTAGGTCTTACTCCCGTGGAAACAAAACGGTAACCCTAAGATTACGAAATGTTAGCGGAGAATAAAAAACCCACCTTGTTAGTAATTGCAGGACCTACGGCATCCGGGAAAACCGATATTGCAATAAAACTTGCCAAACATTTCAACACCGAGATAATTTCAGCCGATTCAAGACAGTTTTACAAAGAGATTCCCCTAGGAACAGCTGCCCCCACACAATCCCAGCTTGACGAAGTAAAACATCACTTTGTGGGTAACCTCTCCATCTTTGACGATTACAACGTTTCGCAATACGAAAAAGATGTCTTGAAATTGCTTGACGACCTTTTCAAAAAACATAATATTGTTATTATGGCAGGAGGTTCGGGTTTATATATCGATGCCGTTTGTAAAGGAATTGACGAACTTCCCGACCCCGATCCTTTACTTAGAAAAGAGCTTAACGAAAGATTTGAAAACGAAGGAATAATTTCACTACAAAAGGAACTTGAAACACTTGACCCCGAATATTTTGAAGTTGTCGATAAAAAAAACCCGAAACGCTTGATGCGTGCCATTGAAGTTTGCAGACAAACCGGCAAAAAGTATTCCGAACTGAGAAAAAACAAACCCGCACCAAGAAATTTCAACATTATAAAAACAGCTATTGATATCGATAGAAAAATCCTTTTTGAAAGAATAGAAAAGAGAACGGATATAATGCTTGAAAACGGATGGCTTGAGGAAGCCGAAGCGGTTTATCCTTACCGGCATTTAAACTCATTGAACACTGTGGGTTTCAAAGAACTTTTCAAATACATCTCTGGTGAATGGACGTTGGAACTTGCCACGGAAAAAATAAAAACCAACACTCGCCGTTACGCCAAACGACAGATTACATGGTTTAAAAAAGACCGGGACATCATTTGGGTTGAAAACGGAAATATCAATAACATCATAAAATTAACCGAAGATTTATTGAAATAACTTTATACCGGCCGGTATAAAAAAATTCAACATCATTTTTGTATATTCGTTAACGGTTCAAACCTCAACGAAACCGAATTAACACAAAACCTCAGCCCGGAAGGCTCAGGTCCATCGGGAAATACATGACCCAAATGGCTTCCGCATACATTACATGAAATCTCAACCCTTACCATTCCGTGTGAAGTGTCTTTTTCATATTTGATTTTGTTGCCGGCAACAGGTTGTGTATAACTCGGCCAACCGCTACCGGAATCAAACTCGGCATATTTGTCAAACAACGGCTCGCCACAACATACACACTTATAAACACCCGATTTTAATTCATTTTTCAAATATGAAAAAGGAGGTTCCGTACCTTTCTTTCTTGTTATTTTATATTGAACAGGTGAAAGCACTTTTTTCCAATCCTCATCGGTTTTATAAACTTTCCTCGGAGGTTCGGGATTACCGTGATTAACAAACTTTACAACATCCCTCCACTTAATCATTTGACGTTAATTTAATAATGGAAACTACTGCCATCCAAAAATTCCCTGATTATAGAGGTAGGCGGTATCTCTTTATCTTCCAAAGATCTGAAATACGACAAAAATTTAAGTAACCTCTTTGCCTCGGCAAGCTCCGGAACATTTGGCGGAACTTCACGCAAAAGATGTAAAACATGATGTTTTAAAACACTTAATTCGTAAGGCAACGCGGTATTAAACATAATATCGGCATTTTCCTGAAACGGAAAAATATGCTTCTCCTCTCCCGCCCTAACACTTGGCCAACGGTCTATCGTTTCCAAAGCCGAAATGCCACGGTACCGGGCATCCCTTACAATTCTTCTGATAAGCCTGTTATCGGTTGTGGGAATACGGTTTGTGGAATCAATATTCAAAGGTGTAAGTGCAGAAACATAAATTTTAAATTTCCTCTCTTCAGGAATCATGGATGAAATCTTGGGATTAAGCCCGTGAATCCCTTCAACTATTATTATACCGTTTTCACGGAGTTTCATGGTAGTACCGTCGTAATACCGTTTTCCCTGCTCAAATGAAAATTTAGGAACCTTTATCTCCTTTCCGTTGATTAAGTCCATCACATTTTCATTAAAAAGTTTTATATCAATGGCATCAGGACTTTCAAAATCGTAATTTCCGTTTTCATCACGTGGTGTTAATTCCCTGTCAACAAAATAGTTATCCATTGATATAACGGCAGGTTTAAAACCCAGAACCGCAAGTTGAACCCCTAAACGTTTGGCAAAAGTCGTTTTTCCCGATGACGAAGGTCCTGAGATAAATACCACCTTGGCGGTTTCCTTTTGTTTTATGTTTTCGGCTACACAAGCAATATTTTTTTCTTGCAATGCTTCGGAAACCTTAATAACGTCGCCTCCGCGCTTTTCCAAAATAAGCTCATTCAGTCTTCCTACATAAGGCACCCCGATAATGTCAACCCAATCTTTAAATCTTTGGAAAACATCAAACAGTTTTTCATGAACCACTATATCTTCCAATTCGTCCGGATTACTACTTTTCGGGAGAACCAAAAGCATCCCGTTAAAGTATTTAACAAGGTCAAACTTTTTAAGATACCCCGTTGAAGGAACCAGAAAGCCGTAAAAATAATTTTCAACTCCATCCAATTTATAAACCGAGCTGTACAACTGTCTTCTCGTTTTCAACAATAAGGCTTTATCGTCAAGTCCGTATTTCTCGAATCTTTTTATAGCCTCTTCGGTCCTCACCTCTTTTCTTTCAAAAGGCATATCCGTTTTAATGATTTCCAGCATTCTCGATTTAAGTTCGGGAATAATATCCGCCTCTTTTTCGCCTTCTTCAAGGCCTTCTATTTCACAATAAAGCCCACCCGACACCGAATGCTCGATTTTTAATTTATAAGAGTGATTAATATCGTAAAGCGCTTTAAAAAGAACCATGGTAAGCGACCTCTCGTACATCCGTCTGCCGTTAGGATGAGAATAACCGATAAATCTGACACGCTTCGGTTTGTAAATCATATAATCAAGCTCTTTAAGCTCATAATTTACCAACGCACCTAATATATCTTCACCTATATCTATTTTCTGATCTTCAATTATTTCCGATAATGTTGTACCGAATTCATACTCTTTTTCAACTCCCGTATTTTCGCACAAAACGGCGTATTTTTTCAATTCTTTCATAAAATCCGATTTTTATGTTTGAAATCCAAAAGTAGTATTTATTTAACGGAGTAATTAAAGTTAAAAGTCAAAATATGTTAAACGACTTACTCCAAAAACAACACTTAACGGTAATTAAATCCGAAAATACAGATAATGTACTTTTACTTATTTTTCAAATATTATCAATTCTTCAGATAAATCTTCCGGGTTAATAATAACAGCATCGAATTTTTTTACTTTGCCGTTTTTCTCTTTTTTAATAGTACGGTTCAACATACTGTTAATTTTATCGATAAGAAGATTCCGTGCGGCATACAAAGAATAATCGGCTTCAAGTTCGGCAACAACCTCGTATTTTTTTACAGGTTTAGAGAAAAAATAAACGGGAACTCCTTCATATTTCGTCACCACGGCTTTAGTATTATCTCCAGGATTTTTAAATTTAACGGCAATAGCTTTCTCATTATCGAGATCTATCACCAATGCATCAAAATTTGATAATTTACCTTTCTTTTTTCTTCTTTTTGCAGCTTCCACAACACTTTTAAATTTATCGTAAACCCCAACAACTTTATTAACACCTAACTTCACCATTTGCCCCGCACTTACAGCCTTTCCAACCTCTTCGTATTCCGCCACGGGTTTTGCCAAAACAAAAACAGGCACACCGTCTATTTTATCCACTACGGCCATCGAAACCTTACGTTCGTTTTGGGCTTTTAATATCAAAGAAGAAAAGATAATGACAAGTACAAAAATATTTCTTAAAAATCTCATAACTCAATGTATGTTTTTAAATTTTGAATAAAAGTACAATTTTCGGCTGAAACACATTTACACCTGCAAACAATCAACAATACCGAAAATAATTTTACATTTAAGATTGACATTATTTAATTTATAACGAATTAAAAACACAATTTTTTACCTTTGCATACCAAATTTTAAAGTCATGGCGAAACCCGGAATAACCAAAGACATCCTCATTGAGGAACTTGTTGAGAATTACCCGTTTTCCGTTAGGTATTTAATGGAAAAAGGCATCAGATGTATAATGTGCGGCGAACCCATTTGGGGGACGCTTGAAGAGGCCGCAAAAGAAAAAGGATTTGACGATGAAACCATACAAGGTTTTGTTGACGAGATGAACAAAATGGCTAACGAACCTCAAGAAGAACAGAAAAATCAAAACGGCGATACCGACGAGGTTGAAGTTGAAGAGATTTAAGCAAATTAAAAATTTGAAAACTAACAAATTGCAATATTGGTTACATTTGCATTTATCGAAATAAACACAATTATTAATTAAAAAATACAAAGAAATGGCTTTTGATATTGAAATGATAAAGGGGTTGTATTCACGTATCCCCGGACGTGTTGAGGCAGCTAAAAAAATACTTGGTCGTCCGATGACCAATGCCGAAAAAATTCTTTATTCCCACCTTGACGCAGGCGAACCGAAAGAAGCATATGAAAGAGGAAAATCCTATGTTGATTTTCGTCCCGACCGTGTAGCAATGCAGGATGCCACCGCACAGATGGCTCTTTTACAATTTATGCAAGCAGGTAAGAAAAAGGTAGCTGTGCCTTCAACAGTTCATTGCGACCACCTTATAGTTGCCCGTGAAGGTGCGGAAAAAGACCTGGAAGAAGCTAAATATACCAACCAGGAAGTTTACGATTTCCTTGCATCCGCATCAAACAAATACGGTATCGGATTCTGGAAACCCGGTGCAGGTATAATACATCAGGTGGTTTTGGAAAATTATGCTTTTCCGGGTGGAATGATGATTGGTACCGACTCGCACACTCCCAACGCAGGAGGTCTGGGTATGGTTGCAATAGGTGTAGGTGGTGCCGATGCTGTTGACGTGATGGCAGACATGCCTTGGGAACTTAAATTTCCCAAACTTATTGGTATAAAACTCACCGGAAAATTAAGCGGTTGGCTTGCTCCTAAAGATGTTATTCTTAAAGTGGCTGACATCCTTACGGTAAAAGGTGGAACAGGTGCTATTATAGAATACTTCGGTGAAGGTGCACGAGCATTGTCGGCAACAGGTCGTGCTACAATCTGTAACATGGGTGCCGAAGTGGGAGCAACAACTTCGTTGTTCGGTTTTGATGAAAACACCGCTGAATACTTGCGTCAGACAAACCGTGCCGATGTTGCCGAACTGGCCGAAGGTATTAAAGAATATTTAACGGGAGACCCAGAAGTTTACGAAAATCCCGAAAAATATTTCGACCAGGTTATTGAAATTAACCTTTCGGAACTTGAACCTGCTCTTAACGGTCCTTTTACTCCAGACCTCAGAACACCGGTTTCAAAAATGGGAGAAACGGCTAAGAAAAACGACTGGCCTTTAAACATGGAAGCAGGTCTTATCGGTTCTTGTACAAACTCTTCTTACGAAGATATTACAAGAGCGGCTTCGATAGCCCGCCAGGCTTTGGAAAAAGGTCTTAAAATAAAAGGAGAACTTTATATAACTCCCGGTTCCGAGCAAGTTCGTTATACCATAGAACGTGACGGACTTATAGATTTATTCGAAAAAGTAGGTGCCACGGTTCTTGCAAATGCCTGCGGACAGTGTATCGGGCAATGGGACAGAGAGAGTGTAAAAGACGGTCACCGCAACTCAATAGTTACTTCTTTCAACCGTAACTTCGCAAAACGTAACGACGGTAACCCAAACACTTACGCTTTTGTAACTTCTCCCGAAATGGTTATGGCTTATTCCATAGCAGGAACATTGGATTTCAATCCGTTGACAGATGAATTGACAAACGAAAAAGGCGAAAAGGTAAAACTCGACGAACCCGAAGGTATGGTATTTCCTCCCAAAGGTTTTGAAGTTGACGACCCCGGTTACATACCTCCGGCAGAAGACGGAAGCAATGTTGAAGTTATCATTAAACCCGATTCCGAACGTTTGCAACTTCTTAAACCTTTCCCGGAATGGGACGGCAAAGATTTTGAAAAACTCCACCTGCTTATCAAAGCTATAGGTAAATGTACTACCGATCACATTTCTATGGCAGGTCCGTGGTTACGCTATCGCGGACACCTTGAAAACATTTCACAAAACTTGTTAATAGGTGCCGTTAATGCTTTCAACGGAAAAACCAACTCCGTTAAAAACCAACTGACCGGCGAATATGTTCCGGTACCGGAAGCTGCAAAAGCATACAGAGACCAAAGCGTAGGTTCTATAATAGTCGGCGATGAAAACTACGGTGAAGGTTCTTCACGTGAGCATGCTGCCATGGAACCCAGATTTATGGGTGTAAAAGCCGTTTTGGTACGTTCTTTTGCACGTATCCACGAAACAAACCTTAAAAAACAAGGTGTTTTGGCTCTTACCTTTGTCGACAAAGCCGATTACGACAAAGTACAGGAAGACGACAGAATTTCCGTATTGGGTCTTGCAGACTTTGCTCCGGGCAGACCTTTTAAAGTGGTATTGCACCATATTGACGGCACAACGGATGAGTTTGAAGCGAACCACAGCTACAACTGGAATCAAATAGAATGGTTTAAAGCCGGTAGCGCTCTTAACCTCATCAGAAAATTAAGCGAACAATAAATAATATTGTTACTCATTTGAAAAAACACCGGCTGAAAAAGTCGGTGTTTTTTTTTATAAATATTTTATACTTAAACAGCCTTATTATTTTCACTATGTCAAAGATACAAATTGAAAGCAATTCACAACGTGCCGAAATGATAACCTGATTATTGCTGTAGCTTTTCATGTGAATACTTTTGAACAATTGGCTGCTTTTAACCAATATGGCTCTGCCTTTGCTTTGTCTTCGCTGTTTAGGGCTGTATTTTTCGGGATGTAAATCAACAGCCCGCTTTTGCCATTTTTTGGCAAATTTGTCTATCCATGCCTGGGCACGGAACCGGCTGCGGAAAAAGTTAACGGCGGTTTGACCCAGTACCAGCATTAAAGCAGCCTTATTTTTGCGCCAATGCGCCTCAATGGTGGCAAAGGTATAAGGTCTTCCTTTATGTGTAAATGCAGGTTTCATTTGACTTTTGTTGTATATTTGCATTATTAAATAACCGGTTGTCAATGGGTATGACCTCGAAAGAGCGCTATTCCCTAACAATCGGAAAAAAAGCCGGCTGAGTGAAAGGGTAGGTTACGAACCCCCTGTTTCCTGCCGGTTTTTTCATTTTTTATGAATTAATATCCCGTTTCTAAATCCATCGCTGTGTTACCAATGACGTTGATTCAAAATACCTGTGTATTAATTTGATAAAAGAGTGGAAGGATTGTCACGGTGAGCAGCCTGCCGAATGGCAGGTAAGTCGAACCGTGTGTGCGTTGGCTTCCCCTGCCACCTTTCGACGCGGCTCAATGTGACATCCCACTTACCACGTATGGCGTCATTTACAAATTGTTGAAAATTTTACTTCCCCCTCACTATGTCAAAGATACTAATTGAAAGAAGCTACAACGAATAGTTTACCAAAATGTATTACATATCAACGATCGGTAACCGGAGGATCAATAACAGGCTTTTCGTTGTTTTCATAACACCATTCTAAATAGTCTTCATATTGTTTTTCTAACTGTTCGTATCCCTTTTTAAAGGAGGCCCAGAGTTCTTCCGCTTGTTTATGCCCTTCAAATAACCTGTGGTGTTTGGCAATATAAATATTATCCGTTTTTTTATCACCAACATGGTTATCTCCGGATTTCCGGTGTATTATCGTAGAATTTTTTATAACCCTATCCAATTCATTAACAAATTCTTCCGCCTTAGTCCAAAATTGATATTCAGGATTGTTTTTCAATGCTTCGGCATCTCTCTTTTCCGCCTTTTTAATTAACGGATTCATTATTGAATTAACCAATAAAATCCAGCCTTTAATTAATACCCAAACAAAAAAGACAAACAATAATATGCCTAAAAATATTTCCATTACTCCAAATATACAAAATTTACAGCAAGCCGGAATTAACAGTTTATCACTGATATAATTTCGAATACGGCAAAATGACAAACTTTTTTAAGCTGAAAAAAATCCTATTGAAATTGTATTAAACAAATTTCCATTAAAAGTGGAAATTACAAAAAGTATCTAATCAAGATTATATCCTTTAAGACGATTGGTAACAGGTGGATCCACTAAAGGCTTACGGTTATTTTCGAAGCACCATTTTAAATAGCCTTCATGTTGTTTTCCTTAATGCTCATAACCTTTACGAAAAGATTCCCTTAGTTCCTCCGCTTTTTTATGTTCTTCGATTTTTCTGTGGTGTTTAGCAATATAAATATTGGCTTGAGGTTCTTTATTTTCATAATACTCGATAACAGGATCAAAAATCATATTTATTAAACGGATCCACCATTTTGCAAACACTTTGAGAATTAACAAGCCTAATATTATAAATATCAATAATAACATACTCCAAATATACAAAATTTACGAACAAAAAGCAACACCAACATTTTGATTATTAAGGCAATTATCTAAAATCAGAATTTGATTATCCGTGGTATTTTTAAATTTTTTCAAACAGTTTATCAAACAGAATTTTAAAATTAACAACGTAGTTTTTTATTTGCATTCAAAAATGTTTTCTTTAAAAAAAATTTTTAGTGTTAATTTAACCGGCTGAAAATACATTTAGCCGAAATTATCACGTGCTATCAAAATGAAGATAAACGCACAACATAAAGAGAATAAAATTTTTCTAATCCTTATAATCCTATGGCTGGCGGTAAATCTTTTACAGGCTGCTTTTACGGGTTTAATAAACGATGAAGCGTATTATTGGTTTTATTCGCGCGATCTTGCATGGGGTTATTACGACCACCCTCCTATGATAGCAGTCTTGATAAAATTGGGAACAATAATCTTTCAGGGTTATTTGGGAGTCAGGATATTTATTGTTTTGCTGTCAACTTTGGTAATTATTTTCTTAAAAAAATTAGTCAACCCCGGAAACATAACACTTTTTTTCCTGTTTCTTTCTTCGATATTTATTTTTCATGCGGAAGGATTTATTGCCGTACCCGACACGGTTTTCATTTTTTTCACGGCAATGTTCTTTTATTATTACAAAAAATATCTTGAATACGACAACTTACGAAACTCCGCCTTACTCATCGTTTCAATAGCGGGGATGTTTTACAGTAAATATTTTGCTCTACCGGTAATATTATTTACAGTGCTTTCAAACCCGGAACTACTGAAAAGAAAATCCTTTTGGTTGATTTTTTCAGCCGTAACAGTATCATTGATACCCCATTTGGTATGGCAGATAAACCATAATTTCGTAACCTTTTACTTTCATTTTATAGAAAGAAATGTAAAAGACAGATTTTCCTTTTTATCTCCTTTGGAATTTACCGGCGGTCAACTGCTTTTATTAAATCCGGTTACTGCATTTTTAATGTTTAAATATTTTTTAAAAAACAAAAGCAGCGATTTATTTTCAAAGGCTTTACGTTATATTGTCACGGGCATTTTCGGGTTGGCGTTTATATTTTCTTTTTTCAAACATGTTGAAGCAAACTGGACTGCCGGCGCAATAATACCTTTGGTAACACTTTCTTACCCCGTGTTCGAAAAGAAAATCAAAAATCACAAACCTTTTATTAAAACAGCCGTTATAACATTAGCATTAATACTTTTTATCAGAATAGATCTTTCAACAAATTTTATAAATATTAAATCTCTCAAGGTCGTAAACCAGTTTTTCGGGTGGCCCGAAAGAGCGGACAAAATGAAAAAAACAGCCGACGGCATACCGGTTATATTCACCTGTTCGTATCAGGATGCCTCACAATACATGTTTCACACAGGCAAATCATCATTCAGCTTCAACAGTCTTTTTTACAGAAAAAACCAATTCGACCTCGAAGGTATGGAACCGGGACTCTTAGGTAAAAAAGTTATTCTTTTCAAAAGCAAAAAAGCCATAGACGACAGGTATGAAACACCTTTTGTAATTCCCGGTCCCGACAGTTCGTTTTTATATAATTCCTTTTGGTATTACAAGGTAATCGAACATTATTATTCATACAATTTCATAAAAATAGATTTATCGGATGTTCCGCGGAAATTTAAAACGTCCGAACGCATAAAGCTGCCAATTACCATAATCAATCCTTTGGATTCGGCAATAACTGTTTCTCCTTACGGAAAAAGTTACCTTACGGTCTGTTTTGCAAAAAAAGATTTCCCTTATAAATTTGAAAAGATCCGTGAAATCACCGGGTTAAAGTTGGGGAAAACATACAAAACCAGCATCACCGTTGAAACACCCGCTAAACCGGGGAAATATTATCTTTGGGTATCAATACAATCGGGGTGGTTGGCACCGGCAATAAACCACAGGGTGTTTAAGGTTGATGTTTATTGATTTTATTTAAACTGTTGATAACCGACACAATGGAACCGGCACTTAATGAGATACCGGAAATAATAATATCGGCTTTTCTGTAAAAAGGTTCTCTTTCTTTCAACTTTTCATTTATGTAAGCCAACAATTCATCCTCGTTTTTTTCCGCAACCAAAGGTCTTTTCTTTTTAGCATTTACAAGTCTGTCGTACAACACCTTGGGAGGTAATTTTATGTATATGCTCGTACCGTTTTCGTTAATCCAATCCATACTGTCAAAAAAACAAGGCGTTCCGCCACCCGTGGAAATCACCGCATTTTCAAGACTTCCGGTGGAGAGCAAAAGTTTATATTCCAATTCACGGAAAAGTTTTTCTCCGTATTTTTTAAAAAACAGGTCAACTGTCGTTTTATATTTTTTTTCAAACTCCTTATCAAGATCATAAAATTTGTAATCCAACCCGGAAGCCAGAGTTTTTCCCAAAGTGGTTTTTCCGGCTCCCATAAAACCAATCAAGTAGATTTTGCTTCTTTTATTACTTCCTTTCATTCATCTTGATTTTAAAAATTATTCTCCTCAGGTCTTTTTCCAAATCTTCATCTGCAAGCGGAGCCGGAGCTTCGGCAATAGTACCGTCAGGGTTAATAATTATGTAAGTAGGAAAAACTCTTACGCCGTAAGCATCCAAAACATCAAACTTTTTACCAATGAACAAAACGGGCCAATCGATGTTTTTCTTTCTAAGCAATAACGAAACTTTTGATGCATCTTTGCCGTATACTAAAATCACTATATCCACATTTGCACCCAGCCGGCTCTGCATATCGTTCAAAAAATCCAATTGAGATAAACAGTAACCGCAATCCGCTTTGATAAAATCAAGTACTACAATTTTACCTTTAAGCCGTGAAATATCTAGCTTTTTGCCGTTTTCAAGAGGCAACGAAAAAGCCGGAGCCGGTGTACCCGGCAAGAGGTTTCCCAATTTTTTATAATAATTTCCGGCAATAACCCTGTGCTTTTCATAAACGGCAGAGCGAGAAAGATACTCAAGTAATTTTAAAACTCCTTGTTTCGAAAAATTTCTGTCGTGAAAAAGTATGTCCAGACTGTTAATTATAACAAGTTCCCTCAACCGGGGATGACTTTTGAAATTAACATCTTTTTTAAAAAGAGAATCTATCGAACCGTAATCCGCTTTGCTGACGGCATCAATAAAGTTATAATAATATCTGCCGTACAAATAACGTTTAAAATATTCTTTGAAAAACTCTTTGAAAAATACCGCATACTGAATATTACCGTAAACAACAGGTTTCCCCGTAAAGTAATACTTCATTATCGTTCCGGACCCTTTGACTTTTCCATACCATTCAAGTTGCCCTAGAGTATATTTCACATAATTTTTAAAATACTCGTCATTAAAACCGCTAAAAACATTTTTCACGGAATCTTCAAATGAAAGTATCAACTCTTTACTGTTTAACGGAAAACCGTTACTGAAATTTTTTTCCATAAAACCGTTGTAAACTTCATTGAATTCCGAAATTTTATCGTTAAGACCTCCGTCGGATGCTTTTAAATCGAAAGCAAGAGGAGGAATGTCAAATACCGATACACCTTTTAAAGAGTCAGGAAATATTGTAAAATCATATTCGGCTCCCGGTTTAAGATAAAATCCACCTTCGCTTAATTCGAGTGCAACTATTGCATATTGTGTTTGTCCGGCATTAATTTTCATTGAAAATTTGCCGTTTTCATCGGTAAACACAGAAGCTACAGGCGTTCGCAACGATGAAAAATTATCGGCATAAGTTATTATTCTTACAACCTCAAAAGGTCTGCCTTTAACCTCGCCCTTTATCAAAACAGACTGTCCTACAGACAGGTTCGATAAAAAAACAATTGCAATAACAAGATTGACAAATCTTTTAAACATAATATTTACCATTAACTTAACTATTTGCAAATTTAGTCATATTACTTTCCCGTTATTTTCCGAAACCCCTATTTTATTAAACCTATTTAAACTTTCGTTACTTTTGATTTACGTAAAAATAAAATATCCTTTCAAATGAAAAAATTTACCGTTTCCATTTTGGCAATTTTGATTTCATTAACAACCTTAGCCCAGGATCATGAAAAAAAATCCGACATTATCAAACAAACGGATCATTTCGGTTTTACGGCTATGGGATATTACAATTATGCGAACTGGACAAACAGCAAGAATAAGGGAAGTTTAAAATTTGACAGTTTCAGGATTTGGGCTCAAACGGATTTGGGCAATAAATTATTCGCCAAAATACAATACAGGTTTTATGAAGGATGGAGAACACCTGCATATTTTCTGCTCGGATGGCATATAAACTCAAGAAATACAATTAGAATAGGACAAACATGGGTTCCTTTCGGCTTCAGGTTCCAACCGTTTGACGACTGGGGAAACATAACCTATTATGCAGGTTTGCAAGACGATTACGATATGGGAATAACATGGGAAGGAAACTACGGAATATTTATATTTAATGCGGGTTTTTTCAAAAATCAACAACTTTCGCCGACAAATCCGGGAAGGTATGATACCGACATTTTTCCGGGAGATGCAAGTCCGGATTATCTTTTTACAACGACAAAACGTAACAGGGAGTTGAACCAGTTTAACGGAAGGATCCAAATAAACCCGAAAGGTGATAATTGGAGTATCATCGGAGGTGTTTCGGGGATGTTCGGGCAGTTATACAATGAAGACAGCGACGATTACGGAACACGTTTTGCAGCTGCCGTTAACTTTGCCGTTTCCGTTTCAAATTTCAGCATAAACTTTCAAAACACTTGGTATAACTATAAACAAAAACTGCCGGGTGCGGATACTACACCGGATTTAAATAATTTCTTAAATGTTGCCAGTTGGAATTTTGCTTACGAAATACCTTCATCTGCAAATATTTTCACAACTTCCGCCGCTTACGACATTATCGGGGAAAAACTATCCGTTTATACCAATTACAGTCTTTTATCGGGAGGAACCAGCGAAGCAAAATCACAATTACTTACCGTAGGTGCCAGCACGGTTTGGGACTTATTTCAAGTGTACGGTGAATTACACTACGGTGTTAACGACCCTCAACTTAGCGGTAATGCCACGGGATACGGAAGAAATGCCGGCTCCCGTGATTTGGGTTTTCAGATAAGGTGTTATTATACCATGTCGATATTAAACGAAAAGACCATTGAAAAAATCAGAAAAAAACTGTCAAAAGAAAGCGAAGAAAAATAACATTGAAAAAAGTCCCCACTTCCAATTTTAAAAATGGGGACCTAAAATTTTATTTCAGCCTTACTTTGTAATTTTTGTCAATATAGATATCGGCTTTTTCTTTAAGAGATTGAACGGCTTTATGTTCCTGTTCAAGAACCCTCATACGGTATTCGTTTTGAGGCTCTTTCCCTCTTGACGATTGCGCTTTTTTGGTTTCGTGGTACGTTAACTCGATAAAGATTTTGAGGTCGGCTTCATCACAGTTAATTGCGTACAGTCCGTCAATTACAATCATATCTATACCGTTAAAATCGGTAGTCAGTTTATCCACTTGTTCTGTAACCAAGTCAACACAAGGCATTGTATTTTCACGTGAATTTTTAAAATCGTCAACGGTTTTGCGTACTCCTTCCCAATCTATCTCGTTAATGCCGACTACTTTTTCAATACCGTTTTTAATACGCCATTCCGTTCTTTCGAGGGGTAAAACTTTGTAAAAATTATCTACATGTACAGGCTTTGCAAAAATTCCGTGCTTACGCAGGTTTTTTGCAATAACATGAGTAAGCTCCGATTTTCCCGAACCCGACTCACCGGAAATGGCAATAATAAATTTGTCTTTTTTCCTTTTTAATATCTCTTTTTCTATCTCAGCGGCAGCCTCTCTGTGCTTGTCCGTTATCAACAAAACATCTTCCAACATAATTTTTATTTTTTTAACTATTTATATCTTCAAAATTCATTTACTCAGGCAAAAATTCCATTTTCTCACCGTAAACAACACCTTCGGTTTCTTTGTCAACCATTATCTCAACGTTTTCATTATCAACTTTAATATCCCAGTTAACGGTTTTAAATTTCAAACGGGAATGCAGTGATTTCCAACGTTGAGGTAATTTCGGGTTTATCGTTAAAACCTCTTCCCTGATATCAATTCCTGCAAAATTCGTCAAGGCAATCATTATTGTTCCCGCCATTACTCCGGCATGTATTCCTTCGCCTGTTGTCCCGCCCTGAATATCGTTAAAGTCGCTTTCGAGAGCCTCGTAATAAAGCTGCCAGCTCAACTCCTCGTCACCTATCATATTTGCCAGTTGAGCGTGAACAACCCTGCTTAACGTAGAACCGTGAGAGGTACGTGCCAAATAATACCTGAGATTTTTTTCAAGGTAATCGTCCGGCATTTCGTATCCCATCTCTTTAAGTAAATTGTCAACCTCTTCTTTTTTAAGATTATAAAAAATCATCAAAGTATCGGCTTGTTTTGCCACTTTATACTCGTCGGCTGATTTTCCTTCAGCCTTCAACAAACGGTCCATGCGGTAGATATTTCCGTATTTTTTGCGGTAATAATCCCAATCAAGCTCTTTAAGTTCGAAATATCCGTCAAATTGAGCGATAATTCCGTCATCATTGATTACCAAACGTAATTTCCGTTTAATCTCTTGCCACCGTTCAATCTCCTTTTCATCGATATTTATCTTTTCAAAAAGCTCTTTTAAGGCCCTTTTATCCATTTTCCCCGTCAACTCTTTCGCTTTACCGAACAGCCAAGCCACCATAACGTTTGTATAGGCATTGTCTTTTAAGCCGCCCTCTTCGGCACCGGGATACATCTCGTGAAATTCGTCGGGTCCCATAACGCCGGCAATGGAATACCGGCCGGTTTTTTCATCATATTCAGCTTTGTCTGCCCAAAATCTTGCTATTTCAAAAATCATTTCGGCACCGTAACGGTTAATAAAATCAATATCTTCGGTGATATGATAATATTGATAAACATTAAAAGCTATTGCCAACGAAACATGACGCTGCAATGAACTATGGTCGGGTCCCCATTCGCCCGATACAGGATTAAGATGGAGAACCTGCGTCTCTTCCCTGCCGTCACTCCCGCTTTGCCACGGAAACATGGCACCTTTATATCCGTGTTGTTTTGCATATTCGCGGGCTTTATCCAACCTGCGATAACGGTACATCAGCAAAGCTCTTGAAACTTCCGGAAAATGAATATCGTAAAAAGGCAAGATAAAAAGCTCGTCCCAAAAGATATGTCCGCGGTAAGCCTCGCCGTGAAGTCCACGTGCCGTTACCGACGCATCAAGTTTTACATTATGAGGCGATGCAGAAACCATCAAATGATAAATATGCATCCTGAGTAACCTCTGAGATGCCCTGTCACCTTCCAATGCAATATCGGTTTCAAACCAAATCTTCGACCATTCGGCTGAACTTTCTGTTAAAGCCTCATCGAAATCAACACTGTCTTTAACTTTTTTAACAACAAAATCTTTAACATCACCTTGCGTTTCAAGAGTGGTTGCTATTGCCACCATCTTTTCCAACGAAACCGTCTGTTCTTTTTTAACGTCAACCTCAACTTCAGACGAAACAATGCCGTTATCTACAGAACCTTTAATATTTTTTACCGGCAACAAACCTTTTTTAACCTTAACGCGGGATGCTTCTGCAATTTCTATTTTAGATTGATTTGTCTTTACCGACACGGAAGACAATTCCCCGCCGGATTGCAAATCAACAACCTCCAGATGTTTATGATTCAACGATTTATACCTCTCAACCCCGAGATTTTCAACCGTAGCATCAATTTTGCTTATCAAAGTTATCTTTCCCGAGTAGTTCAGAGGTGTAACGTTATATCTAATTCCCGCCAAGTGCATATCTTTCATGCTGGCAAAACGCCACGATTCTACCAAGGTTTCCCTACCGAAACCGTCTCTTATTTTCATTTTACGGAAAAGCAAACCCGTTTTAAAATTCAACTCTCTTGAAATTTCAAGAATCTCGCTTTTATTGGGGTCGAACCATTCACCGTCATCTATTTTAAAAGTGACCGGCAGCCAATTGGGAGCATTAACAAAATCCTCGTTTTCAACATCACGACCCGCCACTTTGGTAATCAAACGGTTATAAAGGCCTGCAATGTAAGTTCCGGGATAGTTAACATCATTTGCGGAAGTCTCTTCCATTGCTCCTCTTGTTCCGAAAAAGCCGTTACCTACGGTTAACAACGCTTCGCGGGAACGTTCTTTGGCCGGGTCATAATCGAAATAAGCCAATTTTGAGGTAGCTTTTTCCAACTCTTCCTCAAACCATTTGTCAATATCTTTTAATGAGAAATTTTTAAAATCATTTATAACGATGTCGGCACCGTTTTGCAAAAGTCCTTGCTCGTTATCCTCGCGAGCCACACCCAAAACCAAACCGAAATTTCCTTTTCTTCCGGCAGCAACTCCCGAAACGGCATCTTCAACTACAACGGAATAAGCGGGATCGACACCCAGATTTTTAGCTGCCGTCAAAAAAATATCGGGTTCGGGTTTTCCTTTCAAACCTGTTTCAGCCGACACAATACCGTCAACACGTGTTTTAAAAAAATGGGAAAGACCCGCAACATCAAGAATATTCTTGCAATTTTTACTTGAAGAAGCCACTCCTATTTTAATTCCTTCGTCTTCCAGCTCTTTCAGAAATTTAACAATGGGCTGATACACCTCCACACCTTCTCTTTTCAGCACTTCATTAAAATCTTCATTTTTTTTGTTGCCCAACCCGCAAACCGTTTCTTTTCCAGGCTCGTCGTCAGGAGATCCGTAAGGTATTTCTATTCCCCGCGACTCCAAAAAAGATTTTACACCATCGTATCTCGGCTTGCCGTCAACGTATTTTAAATAATCGTCACGTGTAAACTCTTTAAAAGGTTCGCCGTATTTTTCCTCACGGTATTTCAAATAATCGTCAAACATTTTTTTCCACGCCCTGCTGTGAACCAATGCTGTTTTGGTTATCACACCGTCAAGGTCGAAAATTACCGATTGTACTTTATGTTTTGCCATTAATTTTCTTTTTTTGATTTGTTATCTCGCATTATTAAGAAGTAAAAGGTCTGCCAATACTATTGCCGTAACCGCCTCCAAAACGGGAGGCACCCTCAATGCTATACATGCGTCATGACGGCCTTTTACTTGTAACTCCTCGCGTTTTCCGGTTTCGAAATTAAATGTGTTTTGCGGTTTTGAAATACTTGAAGTAGGTTTAACGGCAATACGGAAAACTATTTCATTACCGTTGGTAATACCTCCGTTTATTCCGGCAGCATAGTTTGTTTCCGTCTCTCCGTTTTCATTGATGAAATCATCGTTATGTTCGCTACCTCTCATCTTTGCAGCCTGAAATCCGGAGCCGAACTCAATAGCTTTTATGGCAGGTATTGAAAAAACGGCATGGCTTAACAATGCTTCCACCGAGTCGAAAAACGGCTCTCCCAAGCCCACGGGAAGACCTTTAACCCTGCATTCCAAAAGACCTCCAACGGAATCACCCGATTTAAGTGCCTCTTCAATAGTTTTTTCAATATCTTTAGAACCGCCTACTTCCAAAATCCGGGCGTTAATTTCCACGTCACCCAAAATTTTTTTGGCAATAACTCCCGCAGCCACCAGATTTACCGTTAAACGTCCCGAAAAATGTCCGCCGCCGCGAGGGTCTTCAAAACCCTTGAATTTACGATGTGCAACAAAATCGGCATGACCCGGACGCGGTTTATTGACAAAATCGTAATCGCGCGACCGCGTGTTATTATTTTCAAAAATTATTGCAATGGGACTTCCCGTAGTATAACCGTTATAAATTCCGCTTAAAATAACAGGTTTATCGGCTTCTTTACGTGGTGTTGTACCTTTTGCACCGCTACGTCTTCTGGATAAATCTTTTTCAAAATCATCTTCCGATATACGTATTCCGGGAGGACAACCGTCAATAACGATACCTACACCCTTGCCGTGCGACTCCCCGAATAATGAAACTTTAAATAACCTTCCGAAACTATTCATATGGTAATTTTTTAATGTGTCAAAAATAGTTCAATAATGAGTTTAAATTCATTTTTGCGGTAAAAACATTATTGCTCAACATCTTACTTTAACAACTGTTAACTATTATCACCTAAAAAAGTTATGTAAAACGTTTGCGTAATTAAAAAATAACGCGATTAGGCTATTTTTTATCTGTTTAAATGTACATAGTTTTGTTTTTAGTTGTTATTAATCAAAATTTAAAACTTTTTATTATGAAACTATTGTCAACTCTAAACAAACTAATGTTATCCTCATTAATCTTTTCTACTTTTTTATTTAGTTCATGTTCAAAAGAAACTGCTACTAAAAACGAGCTCGGAGGAGAAACCGACATCCCGTTAGCTGAAGTGGGAAATACTTTCAGTGGCGGTATTGAATACAACGGAGAATTTATAAATGCTCCGGCTTATTCCGTTGAAATTATCGATAAACAAGATGGCATTGAATACATTAATATAGTTTATGATTTAAGCGCAGTACCACAATTTCAAACTATAAACAGTTTGATACCAGATGAATATAAAGATTCGGAAGGCAGACTGGTTTATACAAGCAAAATCAAAATAAGTACCGAAGGAATAATGGACTATAATAATGAAGACGGAGCCCCTTTCCTTTGTGTTAAATACGATGCTAAAGTAGGTGACACTTATAAACTAAAATTAAAAAACGGTAAAACATTAAAAAGAAAAGTTACCCAAAGATCACAAACCGATGATTTCGACTGGATTTATTTTAAAATTAAAACAATAACCGTAGAACAAGACTTCTCTCCTATTCCCGGAATAAGTAAAATAGTCTATAAATTCAATCATAAATTCGGGCTTGTATTTGCCGAAGCAACGGATGAAAACGGTTCGAAATATATAATCTGGGTTAACCCTAGTAATTACTAAATTTTTATGCCCAAACCTTGCGAAAAATACCTTTTGCCCCATAAATGGCAATATTTTGGATGGATTTTGTTTGTAACAGGTGTTATAATGCTTATCGCAAGATTTAAGTTCGATATAAAACCCGATTGGTTAAATATTAAGACATTTGCCGTTTACAGTTCATTATTTGATGTAAAAAAATTTACAATTATAGGTAACAATATAAGCGAAGAAATAAGTATCCTATTCACCGGAACCGGATTGTTTTTTATTACGCTTTCAAAAGAAAAAAACGAAACGAATATTCCGGAATATTTGAGAGGAAAAGCTTTTATCATAAGCCTTTATATAAGTTTTGTGGTATTTCTTTTTAATGTCTTTTTCGTTTACGGTTTAGGGTTTGTTACATATTTGGGGCTAAATCTTTTTTTATTGCCTTTTATATATATTATTACCCTGAAGTATATGATTTTAAAAATCAAGAAGTAATTATTTCATAACACTACTCAGCTAAAATTACCAACACTACAATTTTTTACCGGATAATTACTTCTTTTTTTATTACAAATAAGGAAAACATTTTAACTATTCCTGATTTGCATTTTCCCTTGTATTTAAACTTTTAATAGTAAAAAAGTAGTAACATCTAACGTTTAAAAAGACTTAAATCGTATTTATTTTATTGTATTACAATGTCTTAACCTCTTTAGTAGCACAATACGTTCTCCGTTCCAACATTGTTAAAAAATCATAAATTTACATATTTAAATATCACTCCGAAATCCTTATTTAAAATTATTCTTAATTTTGTTTCAAACTAATTTAATAACAAAAACAATAAATATTATGTCAGTATTAGTAGGAAAAAAAGCTCCTTTATTTGAAGCCGATGCCGTAATTAACGGCGGTGAATTCGTAGAAAAATTTTCTTTGGAACAGTATATAGGTAAAAAACACGTGGTATTCTTTTTCTACCCGTTGGACTTTACCTTTGTTTGCCCCACCGAAATTATTGCTTTCCAGGAAAAATTGGATGAGTTCGAAAAAAGAAACGTTGCAGTGGTAGGATGTTCCGTTGACTCAAATTTTTCACACTGGGCATGGCTTCAAACTCCCAGAGAAAAAGGCGGTATCAAAGGCGTAACATATCCTTTGGTATCGGACCTTTCAAAAACAATCTCTGAAAATTACGATGTCCTTGCAGGAGAATATGATTACGATGAAGACGGAAATGCCATTTTTATAGGTAATCCCGTAGCATATCGCGGTCTGTTTTTAATTGACAAACAAGGCATTGTTCGTCACCAGGTTGTAAACGATTTGCCACTCGGCAGAAGTATTGAAGAAGCTCTTCGCGTTGTTGATGCTCTTCAATTTTATGAAGAAAACGGTGAAGTTTGTCCCGCCGATTGGCATCCGGGCGAAGAAGCCGTTAAACCTTCACTTGACGGTATTGCCGAATATCTTTCAAAACATTAACAAGATTTGATAAATTTTCTTTTCACAGCCCCATGCTTTTGTGTGGGGCTTTTTAAATTTGCATAAATTTTTAACAAAATAAAATTATGAAATTCAAGGTTGGAGATAAGGTAAACTTCCTTAACGAAAGCGGTGGCGGTGTTATTACCAAAATAATAGATTCACGAATGGTTAACGTTGAAGTGGAAGGCGGTTTCGAAATGCCTGTTTTAACATCCGAGCTTATTCTTGATTACAGGGCCAAAGAGATTGAAGATATTGAAAAGGAGTATTCATTAGACCGTCCTGCTAAAGCCATATCTTCTACGGAAAATATAGAGGAAAACGAACCGGAAAGGATTACCGAAATAAACCCTTATTTTCAAGTAAAAGAAGAAAAGGGAATTTATCTTGTTTACGAACCTTTAGACCAACAATGGATATTAACCGGTGATATTGATATTTACATTGTAAACAATACCGGATACGATATTTTGTACAGTCTTTTTTTTGAGGAAAACGGCACTTTAAAAGGTATTGATTACGGCTCCGTACCTCCCGATTCCAAAATAAACATCGACACAATAGACCGCGATGATTTGGAAAACCGTACTAAAGGTTATCTGCAAATACTCTTTCATACCGATGAACCCGAAAAACTGTTTATGCCATTGCACAGCAGGATAAATGTCAAAACGGGAAGGTTTTACAAAGAAGGCAGCTACGTTTCCAACACTCTTACGGGTGGAAAAGCCATAATAGTAAACATCTCTCCGGAATCGGCTTTGGAAACGGTTGACGATAACATTTTAAAAGAAAAATTCGGAAACAGAGCGGCTAAAGCCAAAGCCGAAACAATTAGAGAAATACCTGTAATTGAAAAACACAAGATATCTGACAGGGAAGCCGTGGTTGACCTTCACATCGGTGAACTTATAGATAACATAACGGGATTGTCGGGAAAAGATATGCTCGAAATACAAATGAACTATTTCAAGAAAGCACTTGAAAGCGCAATTTTGAACGATTATGAAAAAGTTACTTTCATACACGGTGTAGGTAACGGAGTTCTTAAAAATGCCATTATTAAAGAAATTGATGATTATGAGGGTCTGGAAGGAAGAATGGCATCCATAACAAAATTCGGTGTCGGAGCTATCGACATCTACATTAAACCTAAAGAATAACATGAAAAAAATTCTTAATATTTTATTCTCAATGCAAACAATGGGTATCCTTACCCTGATATTTGCAGCATCACTCGGTGTCGCCACGTTCATAGAAAACGATTTCGGTACCGTATCGGCAAAAGCATTGGTGTACAACGCCACATGGTTCAATATTTTACTGGCTCTGTTAGCTCTGAATTTAATAGGCAACATTTTCAGATACAAAATGTACAAAAAGAAAAAACTCACGCTTTTTCTTTTTCATTTTGCTTTTTTGATCATTCTTACGGGTGCCGCCATAACAAGATTTGTCAGCTTTGAGGGAACAATGCATATTCGCGAAGGCGAAACGTCAAATCAAATTCTTTCCGACGGCACTTATATCGTTGTAAACGCCGAATACAATAACAAAACGAAAAACATTAAAGATAAAGTGCTTTTTTCTCCCGTTACAAAAAACAAATATTCGACAACTATTAAAATAGACGATAAAAAAATAAACATCGAATTAAAAGAGTTTATTCCCAACGCTACCGAAGTTATTACAGACGCAACCGGCGGAGTTCCTTTTGCCGTTGTCGTTGCCTCCGACGGTAGCGGAAGACAAACTTATTATTTAAAAAAAGGTGAAAATCAAATAATCGGAGGTTATTTGATAAGCTGGGATTTTTCTTCGGACGCTCCCATAATTTTAAAATACGAAGATAACAGGCTGCAAATAAAAGCCGCCGATACCATTTCGCAAATGCCTATGTCGGGAGGTGAAACGGAATATTTCATCCCCGATGTATGGCATAATCTTAATAAAAGAAACCTTTACAGAATAGGTAATCTGAGTTTTGTCCTAACCGATTTTTACCCTTCCGGTAAGATAACGTTCAAGCCCTATGACCCTAAAAAAGCTTCGTTGCAAGATGCTTTGATAATGCAAATTTCTTCAAATGACGGTGAAAAAAAATTAGTAACGTTAAGAGGCGGTAAAGGATATGCTCCCCAACCTCAAAAAGTAAAAATTTCAGGTGTTAATTTAGAGTTATCTTACGGTTCGCAAATAATAAAACTGCCGTTTGCCTTGAAGTTATTGGATTTTCAACTGGAAACATATCCCGGGTCAAAAAGTCCGTCGTCGTATGCCAGTGAAGTTGTTTTAATAGACAAGGAAAAAGGTATTGAAAAACCTTACAGAATATATATGAATCACGTGTTAAATTACAGAGGATACAGATTTTTCCAATCGTCATACGACCGCGATTTGAAAGGAACGATTTTATCCGTAAATCATGATAATGTAGGTACGGCAGTAACCTACACCGGTTATTTTTTGATGGCTTTGGGAATGTTTCTTTCACTTTTCAACAAATACTCCAGATTCGGATATTTGGGAAAAGCTCTTAAAAACGGAGTAAAAAAATATAAAAACACCCTGTACCTTTTAATTATTCCGTTGCTTTTAGCTTCACAAAGTGTAAAAGCTCAACACGACAAACATCTCCACGTAAAAGATTTACCTGCCGTTGACAAACACGAAGCCGAAGAATTCGGAAAACTCCTGGTGCAATCAAAAGGAGGCAGAATAAAACCCGTAAACACTTTATCAAGTGAAATTTTAAGAAAGGTTTACAAAAAGAATAATTTCGAAGGACTGACATCCGATCAGGTTTTACTCGGTATGGTTTCAAATCCGCTTTATTGGCAACAGGTTCCGATAATAAAAATACGGTTCGGCATTGCCAAAAACAAAGAACTTCAAAAAATACTCGGCGTTGAAGGCGATTACGCTTCGTACCTCGATTTTATAGACATGAAAACGGGTAGTTATAAACTCGGGAAATATGTTGATGAGGCTTATCAAAAGAAAGCTGCACAACGCAGTCTTTTTGACAAAGATATAATGAAAGCGGATGAAAAAATAAACATCTGTTACATGGTTTACACCGGAGAATTGTTACGGCTCCTTCCCAACCCCGCAGGGCCTTACAAACCATGGATAGCTTTAAACGGCGAAATAACAGGTGTACGGGGACAAGATTCGGCCATGATTGCAAAAATACTACCGGCTTATTTCGATGCCGTCAAAAACGGTAAATGGGAAGATGCCAAAGAGCTGCGTGAAGGGATTAAATTGTTTCAACAAAAATTCGGAAAAGAAATTATTCCGCCGCAAAGCAAGATTAAAGCCGAGATACTTTACAACAAACTGATGATTTTTGACAATATGAGTAAAATTTACGGTCTGCTCGGTGTTATCATGTTGATACTAATTTTCATAAACATTTTCAAAAATTCCAAAGCACTTTCAAAAACCGTAAATATTTTAATTTTTATTGCCGCACTCGGATTTTTGGTTCAAACCGCGGGATTGGCTTTGAGGTGGTACATATCGGGACATGCACCGTGGAGTGACGGCTACGAATCGATGATTTATATAGGATGGATAACAATGCTGGCGGGACTGTTATTTGCAAAACAATCGCCCATGACGGTGGCTGCAACAACGGTGCTTACTTCCATTATCCTTATGGTTGCACACCTCACATGGATGGAACCCGAAATAACAAACCTTGTGCCTGTTCTTAAATCATACTGGCTTACAATTCATGTTTCCGTAATTACAGCGAGCTACGGATTTTTGGCACTGTCAATGCTTTTGGGATTCATCAACATGATTTTGATGGTTCTGCAAAACGATAAAAACCGCGAATTTTTATCTGAAAAAATAATAGAACTTACGGCAATCAATGAAAGGGCAATGACCGTAGGACTTTACATGCTTACCGTCGGTACTTTTCTCGGAGGCGTTTGGGCTAACGAAAGCTGGGGAAGATATTGGGGATGGGACCCGAAAGAAACATGGGCTTTGGTTTCGGTATTGGTTTATACTTTCGTGTTGCACATGAGATTTATCCCCGGATTAAAAGGAGTGTTTTCTTTTAATCTGGCATCAGTGATTAGTTATTTTTCAATATTAATGACATATTTCGGAGTTAACTTTTACCTGTCGGGATTACATTCCTATGCCAAAGGCGATCCTGTACCGATACCGGGGTTTGTATATTATTCGATAGGAGTGATAATTGTAATTTCTCTTTGGGCTTACTATAAAAATCAAAAGTTTGTAAATGCAAACGGTAAAAAATAAAAGTTAAATCCTGATGTCTAAATCGGCAGACACACGTCCTTTCAGGTTTAAGCAATTCAGTTTATACCACCACAGGTCAACGATGAAGGTGGGGACGGATGCCGTTTTGCTTTCCGCATGGATTGACATTACGAATGTGAACAAAGCACTTGATGTGGGAACGGGTTCGGGTATAATAGCCATGATGCTCGCCGCAAGAGGAGTTAAACATGTTGATGCCGTTGAACTTGACGAAAATTCTTTTATCGAAGCCTCGGAAAATTTTAAAAATTCTAAACTCGATTCTTTGCTAACGGCTTTCAACACGGATTTTGCAATTTACGCTAACGAAACAAATGAAAAATACGACCTGGTAATAAGCAACCCGCCGTTTTTCACTAATGACATGCTTCCCGGCAACAAAAAAAGATTACAAGCCAGACACACCGAAACATTAACGTTTACGGAACTTATAAACGGTGCGGTTAAGTTACTTAAACCGGTCGGAAAACTTGCCGTTGTTCTACCCTATTACCAAAGCCCGAATTTCATTGAAGAAGCCCGGAAGAATAATTTTTTTGTATCAAGAAAACTTTTAATTTTCCCCAAACCTTGTAAAGAACCCAACAGGATTAATTTGGAGTTTTCACAAGTTGAAAATGAAACTGTTACGGAAAAATTTATCATTAGAGAAGAAAACGGTAACTTTACGAGTCAATACAGGAGTTTGTTAGGGAAATATTATTTGAATATTTCGGAATAGCGACTTATAGTTATTCATAAAATGATTAACACCTTTTAACTGAAAAAATAAAAAAACTCAAAATATGACAAGCCGGGTATCGTTGTATTAAAATATGCTGCTTATTTTTGAGAATTCTTTATTATACTTAATAGAGAAATAAATGCAATGGAGGAATTATACTTACATATATAGCATGCCAAAAG
>WFZS01000046.1 GCA_015489465.1 Bacteroidales bacterium
TTTTTAATGTACGATGGGTTGTCACACTGAGCCCCGTCGAATGTGTGACAGCGGGTAGGCAAATTTCCTTCCCTGCCACCCTTCGACCGGACTACCAATGACGTCTTTTTTAAACACTTGTAAATCAAACTGTAATAAGCGTGGTCGAATTGTCACGGTGAGCAGCCTACCGAATGGCAGGCTTGTCGAACCGTATGTGGGTAGGCTTCCCCTGCCATGGTTCGACCGGCTCACCATGACTGCCTCTCCCGCCCTGAAACAACGTCATTTACCGGTTGTTGAAAAATTTTTTTTCTATCCTTCAATATGACACAAACCCGCGCGCCCGCAAAACTATTAACGATTAACTATTAACCTCTCTAACCTTTCCCCCTTATCCGTTATGTTCTTTATTTTTCAGAATAATCCGGAATGTAGTACCTTTTCCTTGTGATGAAGTTTTAACGAAAATCTTTCCTCCGTGATAATCTTTTATAATTCTTTTTGCCAACGAAAGACCTAACCCCCACCCTCTTTTTTTAGTTGTAAAACCGGGGTTGAAAATCGTTGATTGTTCCGATTTGGGAATGCCTTTTCCGGTATCTTTTACGTCAATAATTATATGATTGTTTTCTTGAGAAATTTTTATAAAAATATCACCTTCGCCATTCATTGCGTCAATGGCGTTTTTAATCAAATTTTCCAAAACCCAGCTAAATAACGGTGCGTTAGCATCGGTTATAATTTCCCTTTCCGGCAATTCAACATGAAAATTAACTTTATTGGATGTTCTTGGCTTCAGGTATTCCACGGTTCGCAATACAATTTCCGTGATATTTGTAGGTTTAAGTTCTGGTGTTGAACCGATTTTGGAGAAACGTTCCGTTATCATTTCAAGACGTGCAATATCTTTTTCTATCTCTTCCGCGGCTTTCAAACTGTGTTCGGGATCGATTTTCAGAAGTTCGAGCCATGCTAAGATAGAAGATAAAGGTGTCCCGATTTGATGGGCCGTTTCTTTTGCCATTCCGGCCCACACCCTGCTTTGCTCCGCTTTTCTCGAGGTGCTGAAAAGTAAATATGCTATTCCTATAAAGACGAAAACTATTAAAAGTTGTGCCAAAGGGAACCATTTCATTTTTGTCAGCAAGTCGGAGCTTTTGTAATAAATGTAAACCTTGCCCTTTTCCAAAAAATCCAATATGATAGGAGGATTTTCCGTTTTCATCTCCTCCAATTTCTTTGCGGCAAATGCCGAATCGGCCATTTTTTCGGCATTTATGTTACCGTAAATAAGGATGTTTTTTCGGGTGCTGTCGGTTATAATCACGGGAACGCTGGATGCATTTTGTGTAACCTCTTCAACAAATATTGAGACATAGTCTTTAAGAACCTGTTTTAACCTGGTGTATAAGTTTGAATTTTTATAAAAAAGATAATTTTTCTTTCCTTTTACATATTCGATTTCAATGGGATCATATACCGAAAATTCTTTTTTCAGTTTGCCGCGCAGATATTTTAAAGTATCCTGTCCGTCTTTTAAGTTGTTCGAACCTAATATCCGTCCTTTTTCATCGGTTAAAATAACCGGAATAGTGGTATTGTTTTGTATAATGTCAACATAAAATGTAAGGTCTTGCGAGTTGGTTTCCGACAGAAGCCTGTTATAAACTTTTGCCAGTAGTTCGGCTTTCTTTTTTTCCTGTTCCCCCAGTTCTTTAAAAAATTCTTCGGTGTATTTCATCAATTCGGCTTTACGGTGAACCGCATCAGCCCAAAGAATTACGTTTTTTCTTTCCTTTTTGGCAAATTTTCTCACCAAACTGTTGGTGTACAAAACGGACACTAAAATCAAAAGCATTCCCGAAATAAAGAGAACGATTTTCCACCTTTTCTTTTTGTTATAAATATCCACAACCTTGTGTTTTTAAGAACAAACGTAATAAATAGTTGTTTATTTTAATATCAAATTCCGGTTAACCGGCTCACAAATTATTATTGAGACATTGATAACACGTAAGTTATAATAAGAAATTATATCTTTGGCATGCATTTAATAAAAACAGAAAATAATAATTTGCTGAATGAACAAAAATAATTATGCCGTAATAATGGCCGGTGGTATAGGAGCCCGTTTTTGGCCCATGAGCAAAACCTCTCGTCCCAAACAGTTTATTGACATTTTAGGTGTCGGAAAATCATTGATTCAACTGACTTTTGAAAGACTTAATAAGATTAGTCCAGCCGAAAATATATACGTTGTAACCAATGAAATGTATAAGGATCTTGTTTTGGAACAGCTTCCGCAATTAACGGAAAAACAAGTTCTTCTGGAACCTTCGCGTAGAAATACGGCTCCGTGTGTGGCATATGTTAACTACAAAATAAAAGAGGAAAATCCCGATGCCGTTGTAGTTGTAGCCCCTTCGGACCATATTATTCTTAAAGAAGACGAATTTGTAAGGGATGTGAAAATAGCTATGAAAGCTGCCGGGGAAAACGATTGGCTGCTTACTTTGGGTATTAAACCCAGCAGACCCGATACCGGATACGGATATATCCAATACGAAGAAGAAAAAATTTATCCCCCTGACAGTCGTTTGCGTAAGGTAAAGACTTTTACGGAGAAGCCGAACCTCGAAATAGCCGAATCTTTTCTGGAAAGCGGTGATTTCTTATGGAATTCCGGAATCTTTATCTGGTCGTTGAAGTCTATTATGAAAGCTTTTGAAAAGTATCTTGATGAAGTTGACAACCTTTTCAAAGCCGGAATCGGAAAATACAATACCGAAAAAGAAAAAGAGTTTATCTCGGAAACTTATTCGGTTTGTTCAAATATTTCGATAGATTACGGTATAATGGAAAAAGCCGATAACGTATATGTTTTGGCTGTTGATTTCGGTTGGTCCGACCTCGGAACTTGGGGTTCGCTTTACGAGCTTAAAGAAAAAGATGATAACGGAAATGCGGTAACCGGCGAAAACGTTATGCTTTACGACACGGAAAACTGTATAATCAATATTCCGGATGAAAAACTTATCGTCATACAAGGATTAAAAGATTATATAGTTGTTGAAGAAGATAACACCATGCTTATTTGCAGAAAGCAAGATGAGCAACAAATAAGACAATTTGTCAACGATATAAAAGTTGAAAAAGGAGATAAATACGTATAATACTAACCCTAATAACAGAAAATGAAAATGAAAAAGATCACTATTTTAGTTTTGGCTTTGGTATTCGGACTTTTACCGAGGCTAAAAGCGGATGAAGGTATGTGGATACCTTTACTAATTAAAAAGAACATCCCCGAAATGAGGAGGCTCGGTTGTAAACTTACCGCCGAGGATATTTACAGTATGAACCATAGCAGTATAAAAGATGCTATCGTTATTTTCGGTGGCGGATGTACCGGAGAAATAGTTTCTCCCGAAGGACTTTTGTTCACAAACCACCATTGCGGTTTTGACGCTATCCAAAAAGTAAGTACCCCCGAACACAACTATCTGGAAGACGGTTTTTGGGCTTACAGTAAAGATGAGGAAAAACCCATAGAAGGTCTAACCGTGAAGTTCCTGAATTATATGAAAGATGTTACCGATCAAGTTCTCGACAGTGTTACAAATGATATGGACGAAGAAACACGATTGGAAATAATTGATAAAAATGCCCGTAAAGTCGAGAAAGAAGCTTCCGAAGACGGAAAGTATTCTGCTGTTGTTAAACCTATTTTCGGAGGAAACCAGTATTTTGTTTACGTATATACCGTTTATAAAGATGTGCGTTTGGTAGGTGCACCACCTCAGGCAATAGGAAAATTCGGTGGTGATACCGATAACTGGATGTGGCCGCGCCATACCGGTGATTTCTCAATATTCAGAGTTTATACCGCTCCCGACGGTTCTCCGGCCGAATATTCAAAAGATAATGTTCCTTTGAAACCCAAACATTATTTACCGATAAATATTTCTCCCAAGAAAAGAAACGAATTTGCTTTTATAATGGGTAATCCCGGAAGCACACAGCGTTATCTTTCTTCATGGGGTGTGGAAAACGCCATTAACCTTTATAATCCTACCATTGTAAAAATAAGGGATAAAAAATTGAAACTTATGAAAGAAGGTATGGATGCCGACCCCGCCGTTAGATTACAATATTCTTCAAAATATGCCAGAACGGCTAATTATTGGAAATACTTTATCGGTCAAACAAAAGCTTTGAAACGCCTTAAAGTAAAGGAAGAAAAGCAAAAGTTAGAAGCCGAATTCGAAAATTGGATAAATAAAGACGCTTCAAGAAAAGAAAAATACGGCGAAGCACTTCCCGATTTGGAAAAAGCCTACAAGGAAGGTATTGACAAATATACCGTTCCGAGACTTTTCTTTTACGAGGCTGTTTACAGAGGTCCTGAAATTATTTCGTATGCCGCTCGGTTCGGAAGATTGAAAAAAGCCCTTGAAGAGAAAAAACCCGATAAAGAAAAGGTTAACAAAATGGTGGAATCTTTGAAACAAGGTGTTAACGAGCATTTCAAAGATTATAATTACAATATCGACAGAAACATCTTTGCTGCTATGATGAAGATGTATTATAACGACGTCGATAAAGAATTCAGACCTGAAATACTCGATAAAATGTATGTTAAATACAAAGGTGATTGGAATAAATTTGCTGACCGGGTATTTGAAAAATCAATATTCAGTACTCCCGAAAAGGTTAAAGCCTTCTTAAATAAACCCTCGGCTAGAGTTCTTAAAAAAGACCCGGCATTAAATCTTTGGGATGAATTTTTGAATCAATACAGAAAACTTACCGGAGAGCTTAAACCCTACTTACTTGAAAAAGGACGTGGTCACAGATTATTCATTGCGGGACTTCAAGAAATGTTCCCTGATAAGAATTTTTATCCCGATGCCAACTTTACAATGCGTTTAACATACGGAACCGTTTTGGATTATTATCCTGCCGATGCAGTTCATTATGATTATGTTACACACCTTTACGGCGTGATGCAAAAAGAAGATCCGGATAATCCGGAATTTATAGTTCCTAAAAAACTCAAAGAAATTTATAAAAAGAAAGATTACGGACAATACGGCGAAAACGGAAAACTTATTACCGATTTCTTGTCAACCAATGATATTACCGGTGGTAACTCCGGAAGTCCTATCATGAACGACAGAGGACAACTTATAGGTCTTGCCTTTGACGGCAACTGGGAAGCTATGAGCGGTGATATTAAATTTGATGCCGAGCTTCAAAGGACAATTAACGTTGACATCAGATATGTTTTGCTTGTTATTGATAAATATGCAAATGCAAAAAACCTGATAGATGAACTTACCATTATAAAAGACAGGCCGCAAGACGAGGATGCAAAAGGAGTTGAAGCTTCTAAAAATACAAGGGAAGAAAAAACTTTAGTACCTGCCGGTTCCGAATCCAAATAAACAAGGATTCAGGTTTAGTTCCGAAACACCTCCGTTGTTATTTTTTAACGGGGGTGTTTTTGTTTTTAAACGGTTTAGGGTGATGTTTCTTAAAATTTCTTTTTACTCTTTTCATTCTCATTCGTCTCATCTTTTCATGACGACTTTCAAGCATGTCAAATCTTTCAATTTGTTCAGGTGTTAAAATTTTTTCAACTTCGCTTCTGAATTCCTTGTAATTTTCCTCTTTTTCTTCCCTGAATTTTCTGAACAATTCTTTATTTCTTTCGGCATTTTCTTTGAAAAGCGGTTGTAACCGTTTTAATTGCTCCGGCGTGGGTTTTACCGTTCTGATAAACTCTTTTCTGAAACCTTTGGCGGTGTAGAAGTTTTTATACTTTTCTATTTTCATCTTTGTGAAACGTCCGCAAATCAGAATGCCTATAAT
>WFZS01000047.1 GCA_015489465.1 Bacteroidales bacterium
CTTTAATATCTTTGCGGTTAAAGAAACTGATATTAATTGGTAAAAAGTAAATTTTGTATATTAAATTTGTTACATTTACATATATTTTGAACTAAAAGTTACTTATTTAAATACATTTTAAATATTTTAAATTATATTTGCATTATAAACTAGAAACAAATTAAAAATGAAAAGACTTTATTATTTCTTAACAAGCGTTATTTTAATCAGTTTGGTTCTGGCCGTTTCATTTACATCTTATGGTCAGACAAATAATGAAAAAGTCAAAAAGAGTAAAAAAAGTAGTTTTAATAGTTATTTCTTTTTGCAAGGTGAATTCGGTGGGGCCAATTTTAAAGGAGACCTTTACCGTTACCGGTTCGCTTGGGATTTGGAGTATCTTAATTTTGACTATTACGGTGGAGGCGGTTTCCAGTTTCTACCTTGGATGAAGATTTACGCTAAAGCCGGTAGAGGTTTTATGGGAGGACAAAATAAAGGTATTATTGATAAAACTCCGGGGAGTCCCACTTATGGGCAGACGGTAGCGTTACAAACCGTCAAAAAAGATGAAATAGGAAAAAGGTATATTGATTTCCTTAACGCAAATTTAAATTTAGGATTAGGGTTAATAAATCTTTTTGCAGGTTATAATCCTGACAGACATATTGAAATTACATTGCATGGAGGTATCGGCCATAATGAGTATAAAACCTGGACCGAGTACAGATATCATAGGGATAATAATGGCAACAATAAGATGTATACTATTGTAGGAACACCTCCGGATAGTGCCGGTCCCGGTATATCCGGTAGAAGAATAGCCATGACTATTCCTGTTGGAATGGAATTTTCATATAAAGTAAATGAAAATGTAGATTTATATGCCGATTATTCATATACTTGGTTGAGTAAAGACGATATTGACGGTGTCATTAGTACAGAGGTCGCAAGTACCGGTGAAAATGGGAAACCGTTAACCAAAACCACAAGCGGATTTTTAAGAGATAATGATTTCTATGATAACTTTAATTTAGGTATCCGTTATAACTTTACAAAGACAGGAACCGCCAAAATGGCAAAGAATTTCG
This sequence comes from Bacteroidales bacterium, assembly GCA_015489465.1. Taxonomy (GTDB): domain Bacteria; phylum Bacteroidota; class Bacteroidia; order Bacteroidales; family F082; genus B16-G9. The sequence goes on from WFZS01000047.1 coordinate 1,071, forward strand.
ACCAGGTTGTTATTACAGCCGACCCGATGTATGAAAACGGTCTTTTGTCGAAAAAAGGTGATTCGGTATATGTAAAAATTAACGGAACTTTCCCTCCGAAATATTTCGAGAAAAATGCCGTTATGAACTTTACACCTGTTCTTAAATATGATGGCGGTGAAACCGTTTTACCTTCAAAAATATTTATAGGCGAAGATGTTAACTCCGATGCAGGAGAAAAAATATCTAACAAAAACGGCGGAAACTTCGTTTATGAAGCCAAAATTCCTTATGATGATAAAATGGCTGTTTCATCACTTGATGTTACTCCTGTTGTTTACAAATATGACGGACACATTTATGCGGATAAAGACGATGCCTTGAATAAAGGAGTCAATGCCGTTGCTTTGAAAGAAGTTCATGTTGCCGATGGTGTTTTGGCGACAGACGAGTTAATGAAGCATAATGAAATCGTTGCATATGTTCCCCACGGTTACGAAAAAGTAACAATTGTTACCACAAAATCATCAATACATTTTCCGAAAAACCTTGCAAATATTGATTGGAATTTACCGTTAAATAAAAATCAGGAAAACCTTAATGCTCTAAAAAATAATTTGGAATATGCTAAAAAAGGTTGGGAAATCAAGGATATAGTAATTGACGGTTGGGCATCTCCCGAAGGTGAAGAAACTTTCAATGAAGGATTGTCACAAAGAAGGGCTAACGCTGCTAAAAGGTATCTTGACGGAAAGTTAAGAAAAGCAAAATTGAAAGTTGATGACGAAAAATTTGTATTGAACGGAAACGGACCCGATTGGAATGGGTTTATGCAACTTGTGGAAAAATCCAATCTCAGAGATAAAAATTCCATACTAAATGTTATTAATTCATCGGATGAGAAAGCAAAAGAACAGGAAATAAGAAATATGATTCTTATATATCCTGAACTTGAAAGAGATATTTTACCTCAACTGAGAAGAGCTGAAATTGCCGTTAATACATTTGAACCTAAAAAATCGGATGAAGAGATAGCTAATTTGGCTCTTGTTAATCCTAAAGATTTGGATATTCATGAGTTACTATATGCAGCTACCTTAACCGATGATCTTGATACGAAAGAAAAGATTTATGAAAATGCAATGTCTGCTTTCCCGAATTGTTGGGCTGCAGTTGTAAACGATGCTGCCGTACTTTTACAAAAAGGTAATGTTGAAAAAGCTTTTGAATTGTTGAAGAAAGCTAAAGATATGGGAAAAGCAAAAGATTCATGGCAATTTAGAAATAATATGGGTATTGCTCAGTTAAGAAAAGGAAATGCAAAACATGCTGAACAATGCTTTACAAAGGCTCAAGAACTTGGTGGTGACGAAAATTATAATTTAGGTTTGACAAACATTGCTCTCGGAGATTATGCAAAAGCCGTTTCTCTATTAAGTGGTTCTAAATGTGACTTTAACTATGCTTTGGCACAAGTTCTGAATCACGATTATGAAGCTGCTGATCAAACTCTGGATTGTGCTCCGCAAGATGCTATGACACTTTATTTGAAAGCTGTTAATGCAGCAAGACAAAATAATAAAGACAAAGTTCTTGAAAACTTGACGAAAGCATTTAAACTGGATCCTTCGTTAAGGAAAAAAGCCAAGAGAGACAGATCTTTCTTCTTATTTGAAAAAGATGCGGACTTTCAAGCACTTTTGAAATAGGAAATAAAAATTAAATAATATGAAAAAGACCGCTATTCAGCGGTCTTTTTTGTTTTATTATTATAGTTTATCATTTATTTATCTTTTTTCCATGACCATATCATCAACGCGGAAGCACATATTGAGAATAAAAAAGCTATTATAAAAGTGATTTTAAATCCGTAATGTTCATATAAAAATACTCCTATTAACGGTGCCGGTATAGCTCTTAATCCGGTTAATGAAAGATGTAAAGATTGGTATGTACCCGCATCTTCAGGTTTACAAAAGTATGACGAACCTATATTCCAAAGTAGCGGCATTGTTGCTGCAAATAACCCGTGAAAGACAATATAGAATATTAAGGTGATGTAAATAGTGATTCCTATAATATTAAAATTGTATTTAATCCATTCCGTTAAAAAAACGGACAAAATATATAATCCTACTGTGGCAAATGTAAATGCAGCAAATTTTCTGGGTTCGATTTTACCTAATATTTTTCCGAATACGGGTAGTAATATTATTGCAAGAATATTGTAACTGTTCTTATAAAATGCAACTGTAGAATAATTTAGATTTAACCTGTTGTAAAAATATAATGTTATAACGGTTACCGATATCATAAAAGAAAAACCGTAAAGCATGAATCCGGCTTCAAAATGTCTGTAAGGAACATTTTTCCTAAGTATTTCTATCATTTCTTTTACCGAATTTCCTATACCTGTTCTTAGGGATATGTTTTTGTTGGAAACATGGAAGTTCTCAACATTTATTGAAGAAAGAACATATAAAGAAAAGATACCCAATAATGATGTAACCGGTAATACATATTTAAATGCATAATTGTTTATGTCGAGGTAATAACCGTAAACAAATGTAGTAATAAGCATAATTATTTTATTAACGCTTGTGGCGTAGCCGTATAGCTTTCCGAAATTTGTATGGTTGTAGTTGTTTTTTAATAAAAAGTTGATGTTGGGATAGATAAATATGTTACCTATAAAGTATATTAAGAATACCGTTAGAAAAATATAATGGTAAATGTTGTTATTTGCCGAATAATAAATTTCTCCTGACGGGAAAAATAGTAAGATGAAAAGAGGAAGACGGGTTATCCAACCTACGGCACGTAATAATTTGCGTCTGTTTTTTATTCTTTTTAAAAACTCGTTTATAAATATTAAAAACAGGAAAACTATCATACTAAATTGGAAAAGAAATCCTAGCTGATAGTTACTTCCGTGAATACTTTTGATAAAAACAAACTCGTTAAGGGCTAAAACGCCTAAAATAACACCTTCTATAAGCATATATAAAAGATGCTTTCGAAAAACTGTTTTTTCGTTTGGGGTTAGGTTTTTAGCACCTAATAAATATTGCATAAAAAATTATCCGGTGTTAATCGTTAAGTTTTAGTACCGCCAGAAATGCTTTTTGGGGAATTTCCACATTACCTACTTGACGCATCCTTTTCTTTCCTTTTTTCTGTTTTTCCAGAAGTTTTCTTTTACGCGAAATATCGCCTCCGTAACATTTTGCAGTAACATCTTTCCTTACGGCTTTAACGGTTTCGCGTGCTATGATTTTAGCACCTATTGCAGCTTGTATAGCTATGTCGAATTGTTGACGGGGTATAAGTTCTTTTAGTTTAACGCACATTTTCCTTCCGAAATCATAAGCGTTATCACGGTGTATCAATGTTGACAATGCATCAACCGATTCCCCATTGAGAAGTATATCCAGTTTTACAAGATTGGCAGGTTTATATCCCGAGATATGGTAGTCGAATGAAGCGTAGCCTTTTGAAATACTTTTCAATTTGTCGTAAAAGTCGAAAACTATTTCGCCCAAAGGCATTTCAACAGTAAGTTCCACACGGTTTGTTGTTAAATATACCTGGTTTAATAATGTTCCTCTTTTATCTATAACAAGTTTTATTATACCTCCTATAAAATCGGCTGTTGTAATAATCTGTGCTTTAATAAAAGGCTCTTCAATATGATCTATGTATTTCTGTTCGGGTAAACCGGAGGGGTTATGCACTTCAACAACTTCACCTTTAGTAGTATGAACTTTATAAGAAACATTCGGTACGGTTGTGATAACATTCATGTCAAATTCACGTTCCAAACGTTCCTGAATTATCTCCATGTGTAATAATCCCAGAAAACCGCAACGGAATCCGAAACCTAAAGCCAAAGATGATTCGGGTTCAAAGGTTAGTGATGCATCATTCAACTGTAATTTTTCCATTGAGGCACGAAGCTCTTCGTAATCGTCTGTATCAACAGGGTAGATTCCGGCAAAAACCATGGGTTTTACTTCTTCAAAACCTTCTATGGCTTTTTCACAAGGATTATCAACATGGGTAATAGTGTCTCCCACTTTTACTTCCCTGGAAGTTTTTATTCCCGAAATAATGTAACCCACGTCGCCAGTGGTGAGTTTTTTCCTGGGTTCCTGTTTAAGGCGTAACACACCTATTTCATCCGCGTCGTACTCTTTCCCGGTATTTACAAATTTTACATGGTCACCTTTTGATATTTCGCCGTTGAAAATTCTGAAATAAGCTATTATTCCCCTGAAAGGATTAAATACGGAATCGAATATCAATGCTTGCAGTGGAGCTTTGGGATCTCCTTCGGGTGCCGGTATTTTTTCAATTATTGCATCCAGAATTTTATCTACACCATATCCCGTTTTACCGCTTGCTTCAATTATATCTTCATAATCGCAACCTATCAAGTCAACAATCTGATCTTTAACTTCATCGGGCATGGCGTTGGGAAGGTCCATTTTATTAAGAACCGGTATTATCTCCAGATCATGATCAATAGCCAAATATAAATTGGAAATGGTTTGGGCCTGTATTCCTTGTGTTGCATCAACAATTAAAAGAGCACCTTCGCATGCAGCTATGGAACGAGATACTTCATAGGAAAAATCAACATGCCCCGGAGTATCTATCAGATTAAGAACATAATCTTTGTTGTCGTGTTTATAGTTCATTTGTATGGCATGACTTTTTATGGTAATGCCTCTCTCACGTTCCAGTTCCATGTCGTCAAGTACTTGTGCTTGCGCATCGCGTTCCGAAACGGTATTGGTAAATTCCAACAGCCGGTCAGCCAAAGTACTTTTTCCGTGGTCGATATGTGCTATTATGCAAAAGTTTCTGATATTCTCCATAGTGGCGCAAAAATACGATAAATTCGGTTATTGTTTTAAATTCAATTTACAGCTTAACGTTTTTAAGCCTTAGAAAAAATATTCCCGGAATTTTTTAATGGTTGTGTAACTTTTTAATATGTGAGAGCGTATTACTTTCAAACACTAAAACTAAAAATTATGAAAAAGGTTATTTCTTTATTAATGTTTATGTCAATCGTATTTGTTTCGTACGCGCAGAATACGGCTGAAAAAAGAATTATCTTAAACGACTCTTTTACCGGAATAGTTGCCGGCGGAGCCTCAAATGTACATTACATAAAGGGTGATGACTACGGCGTTGTTATCAAGGCTCCCGGGCATGTTATTGACAAAATAAAAGTTAAAATTAAAGGAGAAGATTTGGTAATTTCAACTACCGGAAATATCAGGCTTAAAAATCATGAGAAAATAGACATTTTTGTTACTGCACCTGGTTTAGAAAAAATTGATATGTCGGGAGCTGCATCTTTTGTTTCGGATAATACTCTTACCGGTGATTATCTTGAAATTCATGCATCCGGTGCGGCTACAGTTGATATAGCTGTAAATGCCAAAGAATTGTATTCGGTAATATCGGGTGCGGCTACTGAAATATTAAGTGGTAAGGCTGATTTTCAAAAGGTTAAAGCGTCAGGGGCGTCAAGTTATAAAGCAGGAAGACTTACGTCAAAAACTGCTGAAGTTAAAGCCAGTGGTGCAGCAAATGTTACCGTTAATGTTGAAGAAAATATCGAATATGAAAAATCTGGGGCTGCAGATATAAGAATTTTGGGGAATCCTAAACAAATATCCGGAAACGGCAAAAGTGCTTTTAACAGAACCTCTGTTTCGAATACTACACCTATTATTATAAAAGGAGATTCTTATGACGATGATGATACAGTAAAAGTAAAAATCGGAAGTGTGAATATCGAAGTGGTAGATGACGATACGGTAACAATAAGAGTAGGAAACCATCAATTGCGTGTTGACGACGATGGAAATGTAAAATGGGAGCATGTAAGAATGCCACGATTTAACGGTCATTGGGGTGGTGTTGAAATGGGAATAAACGGATATTTGACAAAAGATTTCAACACTGACTGGGGAAAAAAATACGATTATCTGAATTTGAGATACGAAAAATCTTGGTTTATAAATCTTAATCTTTGGGAACAAAATATAGCTTTTAATAAAAAGAAAACAATCGGAATGATGACAGGTGTGGGAATGTCATGGAACAATTACAGGTTCTCGAACAGTACTTATTTAAAAACAGGACAGTCTGAGCTGGAAGGTTACTATATGGTTTCTAAATCTTATTATGATCCAGATTCAATATTTTCTAATCAAGACCTTGTAAAAAAATCGAAACTTACAAACATGTTTATTAATGTCCCTTTGTTATTTGAATTTCAAACAGGTAGTCCGGTACGGGGAAGAAGATTCCATTTTACTGTTGGGGGTATAGTTGGTTTTAGAGTGGCTACGCACACAAAAGTATATTTCAATATGGCAAATCAAGCATATAAACTTGAAGATCCTGCAACGGGTAACTATCTGCCTTATGAGTTGAAAACTCCGAATAACACCGGACGTAATATTGTTAAAGAACATAACAGTTTTCACCAGCCACCTGTAAAATTTGACACAAGGTTTGGATTCGGATACGGATGGTTGAATGTATTTGCAACTTACGGTATTAACGGGATGTTTTTAAAAGGCAGGGGCCCCGAGCTTCATCCGTGGACTATAGGTTTGACAATAACAGGTTGGTAAAAGGTGTTTAGCTTATAAATAGAACATGGTTTAGTACATATCTCAATTCTTCATAATCATATTTGGCGCCAAAGTGTTCTTTGGCGTCTTTTAAGTATTTTGTATTGCTTTTTAAAAAATATTCGGTTATTTCATCTATTTTTTCTTTTTCCATTAATTCTTCAATGGCAATTTTCCCTTCCGATATCAGTTGAGCTATATGTCCGGTAATGGTGTTTTCTGCAAGTCCCAATTCTTTGGCGATTTCCATCTTGTCTTTACCGTTTTTCCATAGATTAAAAACCTTTTCTTTTGAGCTCGTTTTTTTCTTTTTTGGTTCCGGTTCAATAAATACAGGAGCTTCAAAACCCGTTTCATCAAGATAATCTGATATGATTGATATTATTTCATCACCGTAATTATTAACTTTTATATCACCGAAACCTTTCACTGCTTTAAGTGCCGGTATTGTAACAGGCAAATTTTTACAAAGTTCTTCAATAGTTTTTGTGGGCAATACAAGATAGACAGGCTTGCCTTCGTCACGGGCAATGGAATTCCTCCATTCTTTTAAACGTGAATAAAGTTCGGGATGGGGAATGTCGCAGGAAGCGGATATTTTTGCTTTTTTCTTTTTAAGTACGGGTTCTTCCAGAAGAATCAAGGCTCTTTCTTTCAGGAACTCTTGTAATGTAAATCCTTCCGATAATTTTTCAAGGAGTTTTTTCTTAATAATAACTTCTGAATACAGTTTTTTCAAAGCTTTGTTAAGTTGAAGTTCAACCTCTTTATTATCTGTAACAATTTCCGTCTCCTCAATAATTTTTACTATTTCCAACATATATTTTAAGAAATATTCCGAGCCTTTTTTAATCCTTTCTTGTAAATACTTGTCGTTTTCCGCGTTACTTCCGGTTTTGGAAATAATAGAATCCAATTGCTTTTTAAACTTTAGTGAAATATCATTAATGTTTGTTTCCAAAATTCGGATTATTGACAGGAATTTATCTTTAGGTTTGGACAATATAACGGTTTCGTAATCTGTCGATAATTTTTTCAGATAATAGACTTGTTTTTTCAGATTGTCAAAAGTAAAAATGTCCGAAAGCAGTTCTTTTTCGTATGCTTTCTTTTTTGCTTTTAGTATCTCGTTATCAGGTTGGTTTTTTTCGTAATAATCAGAAAAAACTTTGATTATTTTATCTTGTTTAAAGGCATAACGGTGTAACGGACTTTTTAAAACTATCCCTTCAAGAGATGTACATCTACTCAGGGCAACGTAAACTTGTCCATGGGCAAAAGCCTCGTTGGCATCAATAATAACTTTATCAAAAGTAAGTCCCTGACTTTTATGAATAGTTACGGCCCATGCCAGTTTTAAAGGAATTTGTGTAAATGTGCCTTCCGTTTCTTCAGTTATTTCCTTGGTTTTTTTATTCAATGTATATTTTGTTTTTTCCCATTCAAGAGGTTCCACTAATATGGGATTTTCATCACCTTCGCACTGGACTTTTACCAACGATTTTTCAAATCCTACAACTTTTCCTATTTTGCCGTTATAAAACCTTTTTAAAGGACCCTGGTCGTTTTTGACAAACATAACCTGTGCACCTTTTTTTAAGGTAAGCGTTTCATCGGTGGGATAAGCATATTCGGGAAAATTACCGCTTATTTTTGCTTTGAAAGTTTTCGGTTTTTCTTTTATTTTATTCAGTCTGCCGGTATTTATCTTGTCGGCTTTGGCATTGTGAGTTGTTAGAGTAATGTAACCGTTTTGTTCAAAATTAAATCCGGGGATAAACCGTTTATTTATTTTTTCTATGGTTCTTTCGTCTATTTTATTATCTCTTATTTTGTTAAGCAATTCTAAAAATTCCTCATCTTTTTGACGATATACATGTTGTAGTTCTATTGTTACATAATCGGTCTTTTTTAACGCTCGACTGCTGAAGAAAAAAGGGGTATCATAAAAATCGGCTAAAATTTTCCATTCATCTTCCATTATAACAGGAGAAAGTTGTTGAAGGTCGCCAATCATTAAAAGTTGTACCCCTCCGAATGGTTTGTCGGTATTTCTGAATCTGCATAACACTTTGTCTATGGCATCAAGTAAATCAGCCCTGACCATGCTGATTTCGTCAATAACCAACAAATCAATGCTTTTGATAATATTTATTTTGGTTTTGTTAAACCTGAAAGTGTTTAGAATATTATTAGCTGAACTTTTCCCTGGCAGTTGGGGACCGAAAGAGAGTTGAAAAAAGGAATGTATCGTAACGCCACCGGCATTTATTGCCGCCACTCCCGTAGGTGCTACCACAACGGTTCTTTTATTGCTGTTCTCTTTGATGAATTTTAAAAATGTGGTTTTTCCCGTACCCGCTTTTCCCGTAAGAAAAATGTTACTGTTGGTTTCGGTTACGAATTTGTAAGCTAAATTTAGTTTTGTGTTATTTTCAAAGTTCATCGGAACATTAATAAATAACAAAGTTAAACATTTTAATTTCCAATAAAACCGGCATTTATTCGTTATTTTTGTGTCATGAAAATTATAAAGATTTTAGGGGTTGCAGTGGTTTTAACTTTTTTTGCGGGATGTAATAAACATTATCAAAATCCCGATATTCCCATAGTGGATATTGACATTACCATCGATCCCAATTCAACGGTTTTTCTGGAATTGAATACTCCAGGAGGATGGTGTTATCTTAATAATAAACCCGGTGTTTATATTCCCGTTGGAAGTCGTGGTGTTATTGTTTACAGGCAGGATATGTACACTTTTAAGGCTTACGAGCGGACGCCTCCCAATGATCCTTATAAATGTTGTAAAAGTGACCATACCGGATGTTCGAAACTTACCGTGGATTATCCCATGATTGTTGACAGTTGTACGGGAAATACATACAGCATTTTAGACGGGAGTTTGATTGAAGGTGACGGCGTTTACCCGGTGATTCAATATAAAACACATTACAACGGTAATCTGTTGAGGATATATAATTGATGAGGTATAGAAAAAATTATATTGTGACAGCTGTCTTAATATCAACGTTTTATATTGCATTACTAATTTTGTTTATTACCTTGGTTTTATGTTTTTAATCCTTTACATCTATACGTATAGGATTGTTACGTCAGATCTTTTTTGAATGTGTGACAATGCCGAGACTTTTCCCTTCCCTGCCACTTTTCGGACAACCTTGTCAGAATTCGACAAGTTACCAATGACGTCGATTTAAAATACCTGTATATCAACCAGATAAAATAGTAGACGGATTGTCACGGTGAGCAGTCTGCCGAATGGTAGGGTAAGTCGAACCGTGCGCGCGGTGGCTTCCCCTGCCATGGTTCGACCAGCTCACCATGACTGCCTATCCCACCATTTTACAACATCATTTAGTATTGTTGAAAATTTTTTTTCTTCCCCCTCATACTGACACCTGCCTAACGTACCGGTAAAATATTATTTTTCAATTAAAAAAACAATTTGTCCGAAAAATGATATTAGAAACTGTTATAAATTATTAAATATTAAATATGTTTCCGTGCATTATTTAACTTTGTCAGTAAACTTAAAAACATTAAAATTATGATAACGATATATCACAATCCGCGTTGTAAAAAATCACGAGCGGGACTCGAATATTTAAAAAATAAAGGAGTTGAATTTACGATTCGTGAATATTTGAAAGAACCGTTAACCGAAGAGGAATTGAAAGACCTTTTGGTAAAATTGAACAAGAAGCCCCTGGAGATGATCAGGACACAGGAAGCTGTTTATAAACAAAACTTTAAAGGTAAGGAGTTTACGGATGACGAATGGATAAAAATAATAGTTGAAAATCCGAAATTATTAAAACGTCCTATTGTTGTTAAAGACAATAAAGCGGTATGGGGAGACCCCGCAGAAAATATAGAAGAACTTTTTAAATAAATTAAAAAACACAAGAATTATGGAATACAGAATAGAACATGACACTATGGGCGAAGTAAAGGTTCCTGCCGATAAATATTGGGGAGCCCAAACACAACGTTCAAAAATGAATTTTAAAATCGGACCCGAAGGCTCAATGCCTCACGAAATTATTGAAGCTTTTGCATATCTGAAAAAAGCTGCGGCACTTACAAATAATGAGTTGGGTGTTCTTGAAAAAGAAAAAGCTGAACTTATAGCTAGAGTTGCCGATGAAATTCTTGAAGGAAAACTTAACGATAATTTTCCTTTGGTAGTGTGGCAAACGGGTTCGGGAACCCAGTCGAACATGAACGTTAATGAAGTTATAGCGAATCGCGGTCATGTATTAAAAGGAGGTAAGCTTACCGATAAAAAGAAATTTTTACATCCCAATGATGATGTGAATAAATCACAATCATCCAACGATACTTTTCCTACGGCAATGCATATTGCAGGTTATAAAATGATTGTGGAGAATACGATTCCGGGTGTTAAGATGTTGCGTGATGCATTGGACGAAAAGGCAAAAGCATTTAAAGATATTGTAAAAACCGGAAGAACACACTGGATGGATGCCACACCTTTAACACTGGGTCAGGAATTTTCCGGATACGTAGCGCAACTCGATTACGGTTTAAGGGCGTTGGAAAGAACACTCGATCATTTGAGCGAGTTGGCTTTGGGAGGAACGGCAGTGGGAACAGGTTTAAATACCCCGAAAGGATATGCCGAAAAAGTTGCCGCTAAAATTGCAGAGTTGACGGGATACCCTTTTAAAACCGCACCCAATAAATTCGAATCGCTTTCGGCACATGATGCTATTGTAGAGGCTTCCGGGGCACTAAAACAACTTGCCGTAAGTTTGATGCATATAGGAAATAATATACGTCACTTGGCTTCTGGTCCCAGATGCGCAATAGGAGAAATAAAACTTCCTGCAAACGAACCCGGATCGTCGATAATGCCGGGTAAAGTGAATCCTACACAAAACGAGGCGCTTACAATGGTTTGCTCACAAGTAATAGGTAACGATGTAGCAATATCGGCAGGTGGTATGCAGGGTCATTTTCAGCTAAATGTTTTTAAACCCTTGATGATACGAAACCTGTTGGAGTCTGCACGTTTATTAGGTGATGCATGCGTTTCGTTTACCAAAAATGCTGTTGTTGGTATCGAGCCTAACAAAGACCGTATTGAACATCATCTAAATAATTCATTAATGCTTGTTACGGCTCTTAACCCTTATATCGGTTACGAAAATGCAGCTAAAATTGCTAAAAAAGCACATGCAGAAGGAAAAACATTGCGTGAGGCGGCTTTGGAATTGGCTTTGTTGACCGATGAAGAATTTACTAAATGGGTAGATCCCGGAAAAATGATAGGGAGTTTGGACTAAATGCCAATTATAAAATTTTGAAAAACGCAGTCCTGTTTTACCGGCTGCGTTTTTTTATTTGTTTTCAAAAAATGAAAAATTTACCTTTCCGTATTTTCTATGGTCAACAAATAAGGGGTGATCTGAGAAATCGTAAATTTTAGGATGTTCCAAAATGAAAATGCCTTTTTCGTTTAGTAAGTTATTGGAAAAAACAAGGTCGGGAATTGTGTCCAAATTTTCAAGGTCGTAAGGAGGGTCGGCAAAAATTATATCGAAAGAAGATTTGGTTTTTGAAAGAAATCTGAAAACATCTCCCTTTATTGTAAGAAGATCTTTCATTTCAAATTCGGAAGCGGTTTTTTTGATAAACTGAACACATCTGAAATTGGAATCAACCGCCAACACGTCTTTGCAGCCTCTGGAAATAAATTCGTATGAAATGGCTCCCGTTCCAGAAAATAGATCCAAAACACTTTTTCCTTCAAAATCTATTTTGTTTTCAAGTATATTAAAAAGACTTTCGCGAGCCATGTCTGTTGTCGGCCTTACGGGTAAATCCTTGGGCGGTTTTATTAACCGGCGTTTGTATTTTCCGGATATTATGCGCATTGAAAAGCATTTAATAAAACATAATATTGATGAAATCTTAATTCATCAAAAGTATATGAGTAACCTATATTTTCGTTTTTTTCTATAAAACGGTATGACCCTATATATCTTTCTATTAACGGGAATATTTTACCTGTTTTTTCAATATTTCCCGACATTATCAGTTCGATATCTGCAGGGTTAAATCCCAACTGTTCAATTGATGCCAATAAAAAATATATAAAATCCTCTTTGGTATTGAAATTAAAAATGTTGTGAAAAACGAGCTTATTATTGTTGAATTTTACAATGTCAAAGTCATTATTGTTAACATTAATAAAAAATGTATTTTCTGTTATTTTATTTTTAAAGTTTACCGAAATGCATTCGATAAATGAAGAACTGAAACTTTTTATCAAAATATTGTCTCCTAAACCTGTTAAAGTTTCAAAAATTGTTTGCGGTATGGAAAAAACATTGACAATATCCAGGTTTTTAATTTTATCGAATAAAACTTTTCTGTTGCTTTTTCCGGGTTGATTGAAATTTAAATAAATTTCTTTGTTTTTTGCATCAAAAAGCTCTGACGGAACAAGCGTTGTAATACGGTCTTGGTAAAGAACAACGGTTTTGAAATATTGATTATTTAGAAGATCACTTGATTTTAAAATTTCTTTAAGTTCTTTACTTGCACTTGTTTCATCATCATTGTTTTTGATACTATATGTTTCAAAAACAACGTGTTTGTTTTTTTCCTTGTTAAAAACGGAAAAAGAAAGACCATGCAAGTTAATCTGCATGGTCAATATATAATCTTTTGTATCCGAATTGATAAATGATTTGTCCCTTAGACTTATATAAGGTCCTGCTTTATCATTCATGGTTTTACCGTTACTCCCAGTTACCTGATGTTGAAGGTTCGGTCATACTACCCACTTTTATACCGGGATAGAGGTCAATATCGGTTTTGGAAGCTTTTACGTTGGTAATAAACTGTTTAGGCATACCTTTCAGATATGAATCATAAGGTGCTTTTGCTTCAAAAACCTGAACGGTAACACCTCCTTTTTCAATTTGTCCTGCATGCAATTCGATTGTATCGCCGTTTGAAAAAGGAATGAGCATGAATTTTGACAAATCAACCTTTCTGTCTTTGAAAATATCTTTGTAAACCTTTTTGTATCCCACAGTATCCTGAATTGTTTTGGTGTAAGTGGTATCTGTAGGGTCGGGTACAATTTTTACCACCGGTATTTCAGCCGTATCGATAAATTGCACTAAAGAATCCCAGTTTCCAAGATATTTACCGTTTAATTGTTTATAAAGAAGTTCTGCTTTTCTAAGATCCTTCATGCGTTGTATAACAACTTTTTCTCTTTTTTTCATCTCTTTGTTTAACCTTACAGGCTCCATAATTGACTCATATACAGCATATCCAAGGTAAACAATGATTGCGAATAAAACAATTTGAATAACCGTTTTCATAATAATTTCATAATTTTTTTAGGTTAAGCAAATGTAAAACAATTTTAGTTACTTTTTCAATAGTTTCCAATTAACTTTTAATTTTTTCAATTTTAAAACGATTTTATTCTATCTTGTTAAGTTAAATTTTCAAAATAAGGGATATTATTTAAAAATTCTATTTCATTGTCATTGAAATTTATTTTACAACAATAATGTTTGATACCGTTACTTACAACAAGGTATTTTACCTTTAAAATACGGTTGTAATTGGCTATTTGTTCGAATACTTTTTGTGATATTTTTACTCCGGGAGCTTTAAATTCCATCAACATTACCGGTTGGCTCAAGTTATTATACGCTACGGCATCAAACCGTTTGTTTTGCTTATTAACCGTTAAACCTTTTTCAACGGCTATCAGTGATTTCGGGAAATTTCTGTGCTCGACAAGGAATTTTATAAAGTTTTGGCGTACCCATTCTTCGGGAGTCAGTGCCACATACTTTTTTCTCAGTTCATCGAATATTTGTAATTTGCCCGAACTGCTTTTATTAATCTTAAATTCGAAATCAGGTAAATTTAATTTTTCCATACCTGTACAAAAATAATCACTCGTATGTTTTTAATCATTTAAAAATTTAAAAATTGTATTTTTGAACGAAAAATAAAACTATGATAACAAAAGAGGAAATTGTAAAAGATTGGCTTCCCAGATATACGGGGATGAAGCTAGAAGACTTCGGGAAATATATTTTACTGACTAACTTTCATCAATATCTTAACATTTTTGCCGATTGGCATAATGTGGAGGTTGTGGGAAAGAACAAACCGATGCCTTGTGCAACAGCCGATAACATAACGATAATAAATTTCGGTATGGGGAGTGCCAATGCCGCTACCATTATGGATCTTTTGATGGCTATCGAACCTAAAGCGGCTTTATTTTTGGGTAAATGCGGTGGACTTAAAAAGAAAAACAAAGTGGGAGATCTCATTTTGCCCATTGCAGCCATAAGGGGAGAGGGTACATCGGAAGACTATTTTCCTCCCGAAGTTCCGTCGTTGCCTGCTTTTAATCTGCAAAAAGCTATTTCAACAACAATACGTGATCTCGGGCGTGATTATTGGACGGGAACGGTTTATACCACAAACCGCAGGGTTTGGGAACACGATGATGAGTTTAAGGAGTACCTCCGAAAAGTAAGGGCAATGGCAATAGATATGGAAACAGCTACGATTTTTTCAGTCGGATTTCATAATAATATCCCTACAGGTGCCGTACTACTCGTAACCGACCAACCAATGGTCCCCGAAGGTGTTAAAACTTCGGAAAGTGATAAAAAAGTTAATCAGGAATTTGTTGAATTACAGGTGAGAATAGGAGTGTATTCTCTTAAACAGCTTATCAATAAAGGGTTAACGGTTAAACATCTTAGGTTTTAATGGCTGAAAAAAATTTCGAAACCATATTATCCGACCTTAAAAAAAAAGACTTTGCCCGTGTATATATTCTTCATGGTAACGAGCCTTTTTTCATTGACGAGATTATCTCATACATGGAAAACAATATCGTTGAGGAAGAAATGAAGGCTTTCAATCAAACCGTGGTTTACGGGAGGGATGTTTCGGCAAGGGATGTGTCCGATATTGCACAAAGGATTCCTATGATGGCGGGAGGTTATCATTTGGTTATTGTTAAAGAGGCGCAAGAGCTTTTGTCCAATAACAAGAAACTCGACGATCTGTATCCTTATATTGAAAATCCTTCTAATAGCACCATCCTGGTTTTGGGTATTAAAAATAAAACATTGGATAAAAGAACCAAATTTTATAAAAATATTATAAAACGTGATGATGTCGTAATTTTTGAATCGTCAAAACTTTATGAAAACCAAATACCCGGTTGGATTGAACGCTATGTTTCCGCCCGGGGTTATAAAATAAATGCAAAAGCAACAATGTTACTTGCCGACCATGTGGGAGCAGACCTCGGCAGGTTGGTTAACGAGGTAAACAAGCTTTTTATAAACCTGCCCGAAAACGGAGAGATAACTCCCGAGTTGATCGAAAAATATATAGGAATAAGCAAAGATTTTAATATTTTCGAGTTTACCAAAGCTCTTGATTATAAAGACTCATTTAAAGCTCAGCGCATCGTTAAATATTTTGAATCGAACCCTAAGGAAAACCCTTTGCAGATGATAACGGTGATGTTATACAACCATTTTGTAAAAGTTTTTCTTTTTCATAAAGCTAAAACAAAAAATAAATTCGAGTTGGCAAAGTTTATCGGTGTATCGCCAAACTTTGTAAACGATTATGCCGTTGCCGCCGGAAATTACCCCACAAACATAATCCGGAAAATAATAAGGGAAATAAAAATTCTGGATATGAAAAGTAAAGGTTTCGGCAGTTCGGATGCAAAAGATTATGGTCCTTTAAAAGAATTTGTTTTTAAATGCATTCACGGAACCTTTCCCGTTTTTAAAGAGGAGGAATTATAAATTTAAAACCGTGTCTGCCTTTTATGATTATTTTTTTGAACGGAGAGATTATGGATTACGACAACGACCCGCTCGGACTTGCCGTTAAAGATTATTTTTTACACGGGATTAACGGAGATATAAATGTGTTCTCGGATATTGCCGAGCCTGATGTTATACCCGTTGAATATCTTTTCAGGAATTTTGACGAAATGCCCGTTTTGGAACAAAAGGCGTTGAAGTTGGCTGATGGTAAAGTTTTGGATGTAGGAGCAGCAGCAGGTTCACATTCATTGTGGCTTCAAGAAAACGGTATTGACGTTACTGCTTTGGAAATTTCGAAAAGCGCTTCGGATATTATTGTAAAAAGAGGAGTGAAGAAAGTAATTAATAGAAATTTTTTCGAATTTAAGGAAGGTAAATACGATACTATATTGGTGTTAATGAACGGAACGGGTATAGCGGGAACAGTGGAAAAGTTCCCGGATTTTTTAGCTCATTGTAAGTCATTGTTGAATAAAAACGGAAAAGTTTTACTGGATTCGTCCGATATTTCGTATATGTTTGATGAAGGTGAGGAAATTCCGGTACATTATTACGGTGAGGTAAAATACATTATGGAATACAAAAATGTGAGGTCCGGGCAATTTGACTGGCTTTTTCTTGATTACGATTCGTTGGAATACCTTGTTAAAATGTCCGGAGGGAAATGTAAAAAAGTAGCTGAGGGTAATCATTATGACTATTTGGCTGAAATAAAATGGGATTGAAACGGCTTTTATTACTTTCGTCCGGTATAATAATATATTTTTGAAAATACTTTTTTAATCTTAAAAGCAAACTAAAAAACGAATTTATGTACAATCCTCCGGATTATTATCAAATAGATGAACTTTTAACCGATGAGCACAAAATAATACGTGAATCGGTGCGTGAATGGGTTAACAGAAGAATTATACCGGTTATAGACGATTATGCACAACGCCACGAATTTCCCGAATATATTATAAAAGAGATGGGAGAGTTGGGGGCTTTAGGTCCTTATATTCCTGAAAAATACGGCGGTGCCGGAATGGACCAAATAGCTTACGGTGTAATTATGACGGAACTTGAAAGAGGTGATTCCGCTATCCGTTCGGCGGCATCGGTACAATCATCTTTGGTTATGTATCCCATTTATGCTTTTGGTGACGAAAAACAAAGAATGAAATATTTGCCGAAACTTGCGACGGGTGAAATGGTTGGTGCATTTGGTCTTACGGAACCGAATCACGGTTCCGACCCGGGTAGTATGACTACCCGTTTTGAAGATAAAGGAGATTATTACCTGCTTAACGGTGCCAAGATGTGGATTACCAATGCTCCCATATGCGATATAGCGGTGGTTTGGGCTAAAGATGAATCCGGCAAAGTGAGAGGCTTGATTTTGGAGCGTGGCATGGAAGGTTTTACGACACCCGAGACGTATAAAAAATGGTCTTTGAGGGCTTCGGCAACCGGGGAATTGGTTTTCGACAATGTTAAAGTTCCCAAAGAAAATATGTTACCAAACATTAAAGGATTAAAAGGACCTTTGATGTGTTTGAATTCGGCACGTTACGGCATTGCCTGGGGAGTAATAGGTGCAGCCATGGATTGTTACGATACTGCTTTGAGGTATTCCTTGGAAAGAAAACAATTCGGAAAACCGGTTGCTTCTTTTCAATTGCAACAAAAAAAACTTGCCGAAATGCTTACGGAGATAACAAAAATGCAGCTTATGGCATGGAGGCTTGGAACTTTGAGAAACGAGGACAGGGCTACACCTGCACAAATTTCCATGGCTAAACGTAATAATGTGGAACATACTTTGAAAATTGCCCGTGAAAGCCGTCAGATTTTGGGAGCAATGGGTATTACGGGAGATTTTCCCATAATGCGACACATGATGAATCTTGAATCGGTAATAACTTATGAGGGAACACACGATATACACCTGTTGATAACAGGTCATGATATCACCGGCATACCTGCTTTTGAATAGAGGATTTTTAACAAACCCAAACGTTGTTTTTCACTTCTATAGACTCGATAACTTGTTTAAAAGCATCAATATTTAAAGCCGGCAGAATGATATCGGCTTTTTTAAGCATATTTTCTGCGGAAGGTTTCATATTATTTCTGTCAATAATCATTATAAACAGTGACGGTTTGATAATGTTACGAAGGGAATTTGACTCTATAACAATAAGGTTGTCGTTTCCCGCTATTTTTAAAAACTCATCAAAAGCCTCTTTTTCCGCACCTTTTCCCATGCTCATAAAAAAAGATTTCCTGGCACCCGCTTTTTTGAACCTGCAACTGTCTTTACCGCATTCCGAATCGTATTCTTCAACTATAGAATAAGTGCCGGGTTCTGCAAATTTATGTTTGCCGTGAAAATGTTCTTCGCCCGGTAAAAGCATTGATGTTTTAAGGGATATTATTTTATGTTCAGCGGAAAAATTTTTGATAATCATTTCCAAAAATGTCGTTTTGCCGGTATTTCTACCGGAACCCCCTGTAAGTAATATGTTTCCGTATCTTGTCAAAACTCTAAAAAATTGATATTGACACTTTTACAAGTCAATTGTTAAAGTTACTTAAATTGTATATATATTACTGCAAAAGATAAAATCTCTAATCCAAACTACTTAAATTTGTATGCTAAATTAAAGATTAAAACCTTAAAAACATGGACAAATTATTTAGAAAAGACGCTTTCAATTATCACGCATTGGGACGTCCCGGAAAACTGGAAGTGGTTCCTACAAAACCATATAGTACGCAACGCGATCTTTCATTGGCATATACTCCCGGAGTGGCTGATCCTTGTATGGCTATCTACCATAATCCGGAAGATGTATATAAATATACAATAAAAGGGAATCTGGTTGCAGTAATTTCAAACGGTACGGCGGTATTGGGACTCGGAAATATCGGACCCGAAGCCGGCAAACCAGTTATGGAAGGAAAGGCTTTGCTTTTTAAAGTATTTGCCGACGTGGATGTTTTCGATATAGAGGTTAACGAAACCGACGTCGATAAATTTATAGCGGCGGTAAAAGCCATTTCACCTACTTTCGGCGGTATCAATTTGGAAGATATAAAAGCTCCCGAGTGCTTCGAAATTGAAGAAAGATTGAAAAAGGAACTCGATATACCGGTAATGCATGATGACCAGCACGGTACTGCAATTATTACATCGGCAGGCTTATTAAATGCTCTTAAAATCAACGGAAAGAAAATAGAAGATCTTAAGATTGTGGTAAACGGTGCGGGAGCAGCGGCAGTTTCATGTACTAAACTTTACATTTCGTTGGGAGCAAAACCAGAAAATATTATAATGCTCGACAGTAAAGGTGTTATTCATAAGGACAGGAAAGACTTGAATGAAATAAAAAAACAATTTGCCACCGACAAGCCTGTTCATACGTTGGAAGAAGCCATTAAAGGTGCCGATATGTTTTTGGGACTTTCCGTTGGCGGAGTCCTCAAAAAAGAGATGTTGTTGTCAATGGCTGATCATCCCATTGTTTTTGCACTTGCCAATCCTACCCCCGAAATTTCTTACGATGAGGCGGTTTCCACCAGAAATGATATTATAATGGCAACAGGTCGCTCCGACTATCCCAACCAGATTAACAATGTCTTGGGTTTCCCGTTTATATTTAGAGGAGCGTTGGATGTGAGGGCATCGGAGATTAATGAGGAGATGAAAAAAGCGGCTTCACATGCTTTGGCTAAACTTGCGCAAGAGCCGGTTCCCGAAGAGGTTAATATCGCTTTCAAAGTTCAAAATCTGAAATTCGGTAAAGAATATATTATACCGAAACCTACCGACCCGCGTTTGATTGAGTATGTTGCTCCCGCCGTGGCAAAAGCGGCAATGGAAAGTGGTGTAGCCAGAAAACCCATCAAAAACTGGGCTCAGTATAAAGAAAATCTGCGTAAGAGAATGGGGTTGAGTAATCCATTGAAACGTCAGATGAAAGCGGCGGCTAAACGTAATCCGAAACGCATAGTGCTAGCCGACGCCGAACATTATAATATTCTTAAAGCTGCCGAAATAGTACATAATGAAAAACTTGCAATACCGATTTTGGTAGGAGATAAAGATGTAATTACCAAACTGATAAAAGAAAATTCGCTTGAACTCGATGATGTTAAAATTATCGACCCGAAAGCAAAATCGGAAGCAAAAAGACGCAAAGAATTTGCTAAAATTTTATATGATAAAAGAAAAAGAAGAGGTGTTACCTTACTGTTGGCAAATGAACTAATGAATCAAAGTCACTATTTTGCACCTATGCTTGTGGAAACTGGAGTTGCCGACGGTATGCTTGCGGGTATGACAAAGAATTATCCTACATCCATTCGCCCCGCTTTACAAGTAATCGGTTCAAAACCCGATGTTAACATTGTAAGCGGTATGTATATAATTAACAGGAAGGAAGGCCCTTATTTCCTTGCAGATACTACCGTAAACCGTAAACCCAATTGGGAACATTTGGTTGAAATTACTCTTGAAACGGCAAATGCTGTAAGAAAATTCAATATCGAACCCGTTATTGCCATGGTTTCTTACTCCAATTTCGGCTCTGTTGACGGTGATTCGACAAGAAGGCTGCAAAAAGCCGTTTCATATTTGCATGAAAACTATCCTGATCTTTTGGTTGACGGTGAAATGCAAGCTAATGTAGCTTTGAATCAGGAAATAATGAAAGAGATGTTTCCTTTCTCAAAATTGCTCGGAAAACAGGTTAACACTTTAATATTCCCGAACCTTTCATCTGCAAATATTTCTTATAAGATGGTTGGTGAAATGGTTAAAAATAAAAGTGAATTAATCGGTCCGGTGCTTAACGGAATGAATAAACCCGTTCATATTCTTCAGATGGGAAGTACGGTTAATGAAATAGTTAATATGATTATTATTGCGGTTATGGACGCGCAAAGTCATTAATTAATTTTTATAAATTCAAATTAATACCCTTGGCCGGTTTCTTATTCGGTCAAGGGTATTTTTTTAGATTATACTATTCAATATCTTTTACTTTTAAGCGGGTAATGTCCCTTTAAAGTTTTCACAAAATAAAAGAGATCCCCTTTCCTGAAGAAGTTTATTTCCATGCTTTTAATATGTCTGACGCCACTAATAAAAAGGTGGTTTTTATCAACAATATAATCCGAGTTATTAACAATTAATCAACATACGTGTTATTGATAACTTTGATCAGCACGTGTAAATATCTGAAATACAGTTATAAATAAATGTAGATATTGTTGATAAAGTATTGTTGTAATCGTTTTTCGAGTCAAAAAGTGGTAAAATGTGGTAAAAAGTGGTAGAAAAAAATTATTTTTACACTGTTTTTTAGTCAAGTTGAATGCAAACATTACTAGGAACATACGAGGCGAAAATTGATGCGAAAGGACGTTTTATGTTTCCCGCCCCTTACAAAGGGCAGATGGGTGAGGATGTGCGTGCCGGTTTCGTTATTAAACGAAGCATTTTTAAAAGATGTCTCGAGTTGTTTCCTATGGAGGCTTGGAAAGCCGAGAGTGCCATGCTCTCCAAACTGAATATGTTCAAAAAAAAGAACGCTGAATTTGTTACCAAATTTATGGCGGGAGTTAAACCTGTTGAATTGGACGGCAACGGCAGGATTCTGATACCTAAGGATCTTTTGAAATATGCCGGCATAACCAAAGAAATCGTTCTTACTTCTGTTGTTAATCGCATAGAAATATGGGATAAAGAGGCTTATGAAAAAGCTGTTGACTACGATCCGGATGATTTTGCCGGTCTGGCTGAAGATGTTATGGGTGATATTGAAACGGAATAATTATAGAGATGTACCACAAACCTGTATTGCTGCATAAAAGCGTGGAGCTGTTGAATGTAAATCCCGGAGGTGTATATGTTGATGTGACTTTCGGAGGGGGAGGACATTCGCGCGCAATACTTGAAAAACTAGGTAAGGAGGGAAGGCTTATTGCTTTTGATCAGGACCCGGATGCTTTAAAAAATAAAATTGATGATGACAGGTTTGTGTTGGTGTCTCAAAATTTCAGGTATCTCAAAAATTTTTTAAAACTCTACAATGCGGTTCCCGTTGACGGTATCCTTGCCGATTTAGGAGTTTCTTCGCATCAGTTTGATGTTCCCGCCAGGGGCTTTTCCACCCGGTTCGATGCTAAACTCGATATGCGGATGAATCCTTCCGCAGGGAAAAGTGCCGCTGATGTTTTAAACGAGTATTCTGCCGACAGGTTGCAGAATATTTTTTCATTATACGGAGAGCTCAGAAGCAGTTACTGTTTGAGCAGGGCAATAGTGAAAGCCAGAGAGGAAAAGCCTATTGAGACTACCGGTGAACTTATGAATATCATTAAAGAATGTTTACCGGAAAAGAAGATTAATAAACTTTCGGCTATGGTATTCCAGGCATTGCGGATAGAGGTGAATGAAGAGCTTGAAGCATTAAAAGATATGTTGCGGCAAGCTGCGGAAGTTTTAAAACCGGGAGGCAGGCTTGTGGTAATATCATACCATTCGTTGGAAGACAGATTGGTAAAGAACTTTTTCAGGGCCGGGAATTTTGAAGGAAAGATTGAAAAGGATTTTTACGGTAACGTAATTAGTCCTTTTAAACCGCTGAGTGGTAAAGCTATTGTTCCCGATAAGGAGGAGATTGAAGAAAACAGTCGTGCCAGAAGTGCCAAGTTGCGTGTTGCTGAAAAAAAGGATGTTTAAATGGCGGGAGAAAAAAACATAATAAAGAATAAAAAACCGGAGAGTAAAAGTCCCAAATTAGGATTTTTAAAGAAAATATTCGGCTTTAAAATTCCCGAAGCAGCCATAGAGACTCCCCGTGAAATAGTGTCGGGGGATTTTATTGAGAAAAACGAATCGACAGGTTTGATAAAGTTTCTGGTATGGCTGACGATACTCGGTTTTTTATACATAACAAATAATTACCGTGCCGAGCAAAAAATAAGAGAGATAAACAGGATGGAAAAGGAGCTGAAAGAGATGAGGTACAAATACATAAGTACCAAATCGAAGTTGATGACTTTGAGCAGGCAGTCGGAAGTGTTGAAAATACTGGAGTCAAAAGGATATGAAAAAAATAAAGAACCTCTTAAAGTGATAAAAGTAACTGAAAAAGATATTGAGTCGGTAAAAGAATGAGAGAGATTAATAATGACATATTTGCCAGAGCCGTGCTGTTGTATGCGGGAATTTTCATTTTCGGTATTGCCGTTGTGGTAAAGGCGAGTGTTATTTATGTAAAAGAGGGTAAGGAACTTGTTGCCAAAGCGCAACAACAAGAGATAAGAGAATTTGTGTTGGAGTCTGCACGTGGAAATATACTTTCGTCAAAATCCGATTTATTGGCTACTTCCATTCCGATATTCGATATAAGAAT
The DNA here is from genome assembly GCA_015489465.1 of Bacteroidales bacterium. GTDB lineage: Bacteria > Bacteroidota > Bacteroidia > Bacteroidales > F082 > B16-G9. The sequence continues at coordinate 25,014 of WFZS01000047.1, forward strand.
GGACGTTGCAAACGAAAATATTTCCGATCAGCTCTTTCGCTCTAAGGTTGATTCTTTGGCACTCTGTTTTTCAAAATTGTTCCCGACAAAATCTAAGAGGTATTATAAAAATCTTTTGGTTAAAGCCAGAAAGCGTAAAAGACGTTACCAGCTTTTGAAAAGAAAAGTTACATACGATGAGTTACAGAAAATAAGAACGTTTCCGATTTTGAGAAGAGGTAAAAACAGGGGCGGGCTTATTCTTGTTCAAAGGAATTACAGACAAAAACCTTTCGGTGAACTTGCCGCACGTACTATCGGTTTTGTTAACGA
>WFZS01000048.1 GCA_015489465.1 Bacteroidales bacterium
AACTGGTTTCTTATGCACAGGGTTTTTCATTAATGCGCAAGGCTGCCGGGGAATACGGGTGGAACCTCAATTACGGCGACATTGCCATGCTTTGGAGAGGAGGGTGTATTATCAGGTCGGTTTTTCTTGATAAGATAAAAAACGCCTTTGACAAAAATCCTGATTTACCGAACCTTCTCCTTGATGACTTTTTCAAAGATAAAGTTATCGGTTCGTTAAACGGCTGGAAAAAGGTTGTGAGTCAGGCTGTTCTTAATGATATTCCCGTGCCTGCTATGGCAACGGCGCTGAATTATTTTAACGGTTACAGAAGTGAGCACCTCCCTGCTAATCTCATTCAGGCACAACGCGATTACTTCGGCGCTCACACTTATGAGCGGGTTGATAAACAACGCAAGCAATATTTCCACACCGATTGGACGGGAAAAGGCGGTAAAACGAGTTCGACAAATTATCAGGTTTAAATCTTTAAATAATGGATATGAAAAAGAATTACGTTAAAAAAATAAAAGGTTACCGCTACAGGATTTTGGCAATGCTGTTTTTTGCAACCAGTATCAACTATTTCGACAGAAGTTTGATAGGCGTGATGGCTCCCACTCTGGAAAAACTGTTTCACTGGACCAATGAGGATTATGCCATGATAATGGTATCTTTCAAACTTGCCTACGCTATAGGTTTGTTGGGCATGGGTAATATAATCGACAAGCTCGGTACCAAAAAAGGGTATATGTTGAGCATAGGCACTTGGAGTATTTTCGGCATGCTTCATGCTGCCATACGTCCCGCTTTCAGCTTGTGGGGATTTATTATCGCCCGTTTCGGTTTGGGAATAGGTGAATCCGGAAATTTCCCTTCGGCTATAAAGGCGGTAGCCGAATGGTTTCCTAAAAAAGAAAGGGCTTTGGCAACGGGAGTTTTTAATGCGGCGACAAGTGTGGGGAGCCATTATGGCACCGATAATTGTTGCCGCCATAGTCTCTTTGGATGGCAAAAACTGGCAAATACCTTTTTTGATAACAGGCGGATTGAGTGGACTATGGGTGCTTATTTGGTGGAGAATATACAAAAAACCCGAGGAGCATCCCAAGGTTACAAAAGAAGAGTTGGAATATATTAGAAGCGACTCATTTGAAGAATCTGATGAAAAACTACCATGGAAAAGCGTTCTTCCGAAAAGGGAAACTTGGGCTTTTGTTGTTGCTAAAATTACCGATGCCGTTTGGTGGTTTTATCTGTTTTGGGGAGCAAAATTTCTTAATGCCACTTACGGAGTCAATATAAAAAATATCGCTTTACCTTTTTTTATCCTTTATGTTATGGCAGATGGCGGAAGTATTTTCGGAGGTTATCTTTCGGGAGCTTTTATAAAAAAGGGATGGTCCATAAACAAAGCACGTAAAATAACACTGCTCATTTGTGCACTGATAATTTTGCCGGTCAGCTCGGTGGCTTTTATGCACAACAAGTGGCTGGCTATCTTTTTGATGGGACTTGCAGCCGCAGGGCATCAGGCTTGGTCGGCAAACATTTTCACGCTTGTTTCCGATGTGTTCCCTAAAAAAGCAACAGCGTCGGTTGTGGGTATAGGCGGTATGGTTGGTGCTCTGGCAGGAATGATTAGCGATATAGCGTTGGGTTCTGTACTGGATAAAGCTAATAACCACGGGTATTTCTGGGCTTTTCTTATTGCAGGTTCGCTTTACCTGGTGATTCTCGGAATTGTTCATTTAATAATGCCCAAGATGATTCCTTTGGATGAAAATTTAAACAGGATTGAACAGTAAATTTTAAATAGTTAACAAGATGAAACATATAAAATACGAAATCCGTTACGCTTCACATCCCGACGATGTGAAAAAGTATGACACGCAAAAATTACGTGAACACTTTTTGGTGTCGAACCTTTTTGAACGGGATAAGATAAAAATTGTGTACACCGAATACGACCGGTTTATCGTTGGCGGAGCTTTTCCCTTTAAAAATGAGTTGAGTCTTGACCCCATTGAACCGCTGAAAGCGGATTATTTCCTCGAAAGAAGGGAGTTGGGAATAATTAATGTGGGCGGTCCGGCAACAATTTCCGTTGACGGGGAAGAGTATAATCTCGATTACAAAGAAGCGCTTTACATCGGTAGAGGCGTTAAATCGGTTGTTTTCAAGTCGGCTGACAAAAACAATCCGGCCAAACTTTATTTTAACTCGGCAAATGCACACACAACCTATCCTACTAAAAAGGTAACTTTGAAAGATGCCGTTTCGGTTGAGATGGGGTCGTTGGAACAGTCGAATGCACGTATTATCAATAAACTTATTGTAAACGATGTTATCCCAACATGTCAACTTCAAATGGGGTTGACCGAGTTTAAACCCGGAAGTGTATGGAACACAATGCCTGCGCATACTCACGGCAGGAGAATGGAAACATATTTTTATTTTGAAATTGAAGAGGGGCAAACACTTTGTCATTTTATGGGAAAACCTGACGAAACACGTCATATTTTCTTGAAAAACAATGAGGCTGTAATTTCTCCAACCTGGTCGCTTCATGCAGGTGTTGGCACATCGAAATATGCATTTATATGGGGAATGGCCGGTGAAAATCTCGATTACGGTGATATGGATATCATTCAACCCCATGAGTTGAGATAGCTAAATTTAAATTTTGGTAAAATAAAAGGTGTTTAAGATGATAAATATAAACGAGCTTTTCGACCTTAAAGGAAAGGTTGCCCTGATAACGGGCGGTACGCACGGTATCGGCATGGCTGTTGCAAAAACTCTTGCTGC
>WFZS01000049.1 GCA_015489465.1 Bacteroidales bacterium
TGTAAAAGCAGCGATAATTATGCAACCACCGAAATAAAAGGGGCTTCCAAAACAACGGGATGGCCTTACAACAACCCTCAAACCGGAGGTTTTGAAGTATCGGATATTAAAATGATGGCGCCTGCCCCGGGTCTTGTTCCCATTGAAGGGGGAACCTTTGTTATGGGAATTGCACCCGAAACACCTTTTAATCAATGGGACCACCTTGAAAGAAGAGTATCGGTAAGCGATTTCTTTATCGACGAAACGGAAGTTAGTAATCTTGATTACTTGGAATATATATATTGGTTAAACAGGGTTTACGGGGAAAACTATCCCAATGTTGTAAAAAACGCTTTGCCCGATACTTTGGTTTGGATGGATAGACTATCTTATAATGAACCTTTAGTCAGAACTTATTTCCGTCATCCTGCTTACAAAGATTATCCGGTAGTAGGTGTATCGTGGGTACAAGCAACAGAATACGCAAAATGGAGAACCGACAGGGTTAATGAAAAATCATTAATTGATGCAGGTATTTTGGATTGGGACATAGATCAAAAAGACGATTATAATTTTAATACCGACGCTTACTTGGCAGGACAATACGAAGGTTTGGTAAATGAAGGTAAAGAAGACATAAATCCCAACGGTAAAGGCGTTAGAAATGTACGTTTTGAAGACGGACTTTTATATCCCAATTACAGACTGCCTACTGAAGCCGAATGGGAATATGCAGCTTACGGTTTGGTAGGAAATACTATCGGAGACAGGGTTACCGACAGAAGAATTTATCCTTGGGACGGAACAAGTCTTAGAATTAGCGAAGGAAAATATAAAGGCGAGTTCAGAGCTAACTTTAAAATAAACAACGGAGATTATCAAGGTGTTGCCAATTACAAAAATGATGGCGCCCTCTTCCCCGCTCCTGTTTATTCATACGCCCCGAACGATTTCGGATTGTATAATATGGCCGGCAACGTAAGCGAATGGACACTTGATGTTTACCGTCCTTTATCTCCTTACGATGTTAGTGACCTGAACCCTTTCAGAGGAAGCGTTCTTAGAGTTCCAAAAAGGGATATGGACGGAAAAATCGCTCCTAAAGATTCTTTGGGAAAAATTCAATATGTTGAAATTCCCGAAGAAGAGGTTGCAAAAAAACCTAATATTAAAAGAGCGGACAATACAAATTACAAAGACGGCGATTATACTTCCAACATTGAAATAAGCGGTGACTGGACAGCAGGAAGCAACATGAAAAACACCACCAAAAATATGTATGATTACGGTAATACAACTCTTATCAGTGATCAATCGAGAGTTATCAAAGGTGGTTCATGGATGGACGGACCTTACTACCTCAGTCCGGGAGTAAGGAGATTTATGAATCAAAATGAATCGTCTGCAACAGTAGGATTCAGGTGCGCCATGGATGCCATGGGTAATTTAATACCTGAAAACAAATAAGATTACAACGTGAAAAAATTTATAAAAGAGACTGGCTGATTTAGTCAGTCTTTTTTTTATTGCTACGGTTTGGTAAAGACCTTTGTAATTATTACTTATTTTTGAAATCATTGATACTTGTAATTATTTAAAATGGACATTGCGGAACTTTACAAAATATTTACTGACTCTAAAGGAATTTGTATAGATTCCAGAAAAGATGTTAAGGACAAAATTTTTTTTGCATTACCGGGAGAAAATTTTAACGGAAACAAATTTGCCGGAGCAGCTGTAAAAAACGGCGCATTAGCCGCTGTGATTGACGATAAGGAATATGCAAAAGACGATAGGTTTGTCCTTGTTGAAAACACACTGGAAACATTGCAAGAACTGGCTGTTTTTCACAGAAAAACCTTTAATATTCCCTTTATAGGCATAACAGGCACAAACGGGAAGACCACAACAAAAGAGCTGGTTGGCGGAGTATTGAATTCAACTTACAACACATACTATACAAAAGGAAATTTGAATAATCATATCGGGGTTCCTTTAACAATATTAAATATTAAAAAAGATGCTGAAATTGCTGTTATAGAAATGGGAGCAAACCACCCCGGAGAGATTGAGCAACTATGTAAAATAGCACAACCTACACACGGCTTAATTACTAATATCGGCAAGGCTCATCTTGAAGGTTTCGGAAATTTCGACGGTGTAAAAAAAACTAAAAAGGAACTTTACGATTATATAAAAAAGAATGGTGAGCTGGTTTTTGTTAACGGTGACGATAAATTGCTGAAAGAGTTGTCAAAAGGAATAAAAAAAGTGGAATATTGCACCGGTAACTGCATTGTAAACGGTAAAATTTTAAAATCTTTTCCTTTTTTGACAGTTGAAATAAATTTGGGGAAAGAAAAAATAATTGTATCCAGTAAACTTTACGGAAGTTACAATCTTCCCAACATATTAGCCGCCGCTGCAGTGGGTTATAATTTTAATGTCAAACCCGGAAACATTAAGAAAACAATTGAAAGTTACACTCCCGGAAATAACAGATCGCAAGTTAAGGTTACCGAAAACAACAAGGTTATAATGGATGCATATAATGCTAATCCCGTTAGCATGACTAAAGCTTTAGAAAGTTTTTCTGATGCGGGATTTGAGCATTCTTGTATCATTTTAGGTGATATGTTTGAATTGGGAAATGCATCAGGCGAAGAACATAAAAAGATTGTAGAATTGTTGAAAAACAAAGGTTTTGAATGCGTTATCCTGGTTGGAAAAGAATTTTTTAAAGTGAAAAACGGATATACGGCTTTCCAAACAACCGGAGAAACTCTCGAATACCTGAAAAAATATCCTGTAACCGGTAAAACGATTCTTTTAAAAGGTTCGAGAGGAATGCAGCTTGAAACTCTTATGCCCGCTTTATGAAAAAAATAACGTCCATAGGAGTTATGTCAGGAAGTTCCGTTGACGGACTTGACTTGGCCTTTTGTGAATTTACGGAAAACTCAAATAAATGGGATTATAAAATATTGGCGGCGGAGACCGTCGGTTTTAATTCTTACTGGAAAAACATTTTACAAAACACTGGAAGTTATACCGCCGGGGAATTATTAAAACTACATAATGAATTCGGAATTTTCATAGGGGAAAGTATCAATACATTCATAAAATCAAAGAATATTAAACCGGATATAATCTCATCACACGGTCATACCGTTTTCCATAATCCGGAAAAAGGTTATACATTTCAGCTGGGAAACGGACAAGCTATTGCCAATGTTACAGGTATAAACACCGTATCGGATTTCAGAACGGGTGATGTGCTCCTGGGTGGTGAAGGTGCTCCGCTTGTCCCCATTGGCGATGAATATTTGTTTTCCGAATACGGAGCATGTATTAACATTGGCGGAATAGCAAATATTTCATTTAAAAAAAACGGTAAAAGGATTGCATACGATATTTGTCCCGCCAATCAAATTTTGAATTTCCTGGCACGTAAAAACGGCAACGAATTTGACAATAACGGAGAAACCGCAAAATCCGGCTCATTGAATAAAAAGTTATCGGATATACTTGAACACGACACGTTTTATTCGTTAAAGCCTCCGAAATCGTTATCAAACGAATATGTAAAATCAAATTTCATTTCAATAATCGAGAAATTCGATGCACCGTTAAAAGATAAACTTTACACTTCCACGTTTCACATTGCAGAAAAAATAGCTCAATCACTTAACGGCATCAACGTAACAGATGTTTTGCTAACAGGCGGAGGTGCTAAAAATTCTTTTTTGATTGAGCTTATCAGAGAAAAAACAAATTCGGAAATAGTAATACCCGGCAAAACATTAATTGATTATAAAGAAGCGTTGATTTTCGCATTTATGGGAATATTGAAAATCCAAAATAAAATAAACTGTTTGGCTTCTGTAACCGGAGCATCAAAAGACAGTAGCAGCGGTACAATATTCCATCCGTTATAGATATTACCGTTGTTTCAGTAAATTTTCAATGAAAACGGCAAAATTTAATATTTAAGCCACTTCATTAATTCGGAATAATCGACTTTTTTTCCGTACATAAGTATCCCCACGCGGTAAATTTTAGCGGCAAACCAAGTGGTAAATACAAATCCCAAAATTAAAAGTCCTCCTGACAACCAGACCTGCCAATAGGGAACCCCGAAAGGAATACGCATCATCATAATAATGGGTGATGTAAACGGTATCATCGAGAGCCAAAGGGATAATGCCCCGTCAGGTTGTTGAATAACAGCCGAAGAGGATATTACCGCAAAAATCAATGGTATTGTTACCGGCAGCATAAACTGTTGCGTTTCCGTTTCATGATCCACGGCACCACCTATTGCTGCAAATAATGACGAATACAACAGGTATCCACCCAGAAAATAAAACAGGAATGAAAATATCATCACCTTTAAATCAATACTTCCCAAAACATCACTTATTCTACTGAAATCGGCAGCATCCATAGTATTGTTATTCTGCATATCGCCTGCAA
>WFZS01000050.1 GCA_015489465.1 Bacteroidales bacterium
CTTTAATAGCTATCAAATATCCGGTTTTATCGGTAATATTTAGAGTTTTAACTCCTTTGCCTCCCCTGTTTGTTTTCCTGTAATCTTCCAGTTTGGAACGTTTTCCGTAGCCTTTTTCAGAAACAACAAGGATGTCAACATCGGGTTCGTCTACGCAAACCATTCCTACAACTTCATCTTTATCGGAATCAAGGGTTATACCTCTAACACCGGCAGCCGTCCTTCCCATGGGTCTGACATGTCTTTCCTCGAATCTGATTGCCCTACCCGATTTTACGGCTAGCAGTATTTCGCTTTTTCCGGAAGTCATTTTAACTTCCAGAAGTTCGTCGCCTTCTTTTATGGTTATGGCGTTTATACCGTTTTGCCTTACTCTTGAATAAGCTTCCAGAACCGTTTTTTTAATTATTCCCTTTTTAGTTGCAAAAACCAGGTAGTGACTGTTTATGAAGTCGGTATCTTTTAAATCTTTTACGTTAATAAAAGCTTTTATTTTATCGTCTTGATCTATTTGAACCAGGTTTTGAATGGCCCTTCCTTTAGATGTTTTTGGGCCTTCGGGAATTTCAAAAACGCGCAGCCAGTAAACTTTTCCTTTTTCCGTAAAGAAAAGCATATAATTATGGTTGGTGGCTACAAAAAGGTGTTCCAAAAAGTCTTCATCCCTGGTAACACTTCCTTTGGAGCCGCGTCCTCCCCTGTTTTGCCGTCTGAATTCCGAAAGCGGTGTACGTTTTATGTATCCCAATCTGGAAATCGTTACAACAACGGCTTCATCGGGAATGATGTCTTCCATGGAAATATCTTCAGCCGCGAAAACTATTTTGGAACGTCTTTCGTCACCGTATTTATCTTTAATCATCCTCAGTTCGTCTTTAATAATTTCCATCCTGAGGTTATAATCGGATAAAATTTCTTTAAGGCGTTCAATGAGTTTTATAAGTTCTTCATAGTCGTTTTTAAGTTTTTCCCTTTCGAGTCCCGTTAGTTTTTGCAATCTCATATCAAGAATTGCCCGTGCTTGAATCTCGGAAAGTTCGAATCTTTCCATTAATCCGTTACGTGCCTCTTCGGGTGTTTTTGATGCTCTAATCAAAGCAATTACTTCGTCTATATTGTCGAGAGCTTTTAATAGACCCAAAAGTATGTGTGCTTTCTTTTCGGCTTCACGTAAGTCGTATTTTGTTCTTCTGACAACAACTTCATGACGGTGCTCAACAAAGTAATGAATAAGGTCTTTCAAGTTTAGCAGCCGGGGTCTTCCGTTTACCAGCGCAATGTTGTTTACACTGAAAGAACTTTGAAGAGCCGTCATTTTATAAAGGTTGTTTATCACGATACTCGAAATGGCATCTTTTTTCAGTTCGTAAACTATACGCATTCCGTTTCTGTCGGATTCATCCCTTATATCACTAATTCCGTCAATCTTTTTGTCGTTAATAAGATCGGCGGTTTTTCTAATCATTTCGGCTTTATTAACCTGATATGGCAGTGATGTTATTATAAGCCTTTCGCGACCGGTTGATGTTTCTTCTACTGTAACCTCTCCCCTCATCACAACACGTCCCCTACCCGTTTCAAAGCCGTTTTTAACACCTTCGTAGCCGTAAATTATTCCACCCGTAGGGAAATCCGGAGCTTTTATATATTGAATTAATTCATCAACGGTTATATCCCTGTTATCGATATATGCAATAATTCCGTCGATAACTTCCGACAAATTGTGCGGTGCTATATTGGTTGCCATACCAACGGCAATACCTGACGCACCGTTTATTAACAAATTTGGTATTAAGGTGGGTAGAACTGTCGGCTCTTTCAAACTGTCGTCAAAATTATTTTGGAAGTCAACGGTTTCTTTATCCAGGTCAACAAGCATTTCTTCGGCGATTTTTTGCAGTCGCACTTCTGTATAACGCATTGCAGCCGGAGAGTCACCGTCAATTGAACCGAAGTTACCTTGTCCTTCTATCAACGGGTATCGCAATGACCAGTCTTGTGCCATTCGTACCATAGTGTCGTAAACCGATGAGTCGCCGTGCGGGTGGTATTTTCCTAGTACTTCACCTACAATTCTGGCCGATTTTTTATAAGGACGGTTTGAATAAACACCCAATTCGTGCATACCGTATAAAACCCTGCGATGAACAGGTTTAAATCCGTCTCTTACATCGGGTAACGCTCTGGAAACAATGACCGACATCGAATAATCGATGTAAGCCGATTTCATCTGATTTTCAATATTTACCCTTACAATCTTTTCTCCTTCATGAAAATTTTCCATTCCTAATATATCCTCCAAAAATGTTTATTGGTATTTTTTAAAACAGTGCACGAAAATAAGAAAGTTTCCGATAAAATCCATATGTTTAGCCATATACATATTAACATTCGGTTAATAATTTTAAGGCGGTATTCATAATTTTATTAATATATTTATATTTTTCAATTTTTAGTTATTTTGCAACTTAAATAATTACCGTCATATGAAAGAATTTATTGAAATTTTAAAATTTGTTTTACCGTCAATAGTTGTATTTCTTGCGGCTTTTTTGATTTTTAAAAAATTTGTGGATTATAATCTTGAAAAAATTAAAGAAATTGAAAACAGATTAAAAAAGCTGGAGAGTAAAGCTGTTAACACCGGTAAAGATAAAACCAAAGAAGTTACGGATTCTTTGCGTTTACAGGCCTTTGAACGTCTAACATTGCTTTTGGAAAGGATTAATCCGTCAAATCTGGTTGTACGCGAGATGGAACCGGGAATAAATGCAGCGGCTTTTTATAAAAAGTTACTTAACACCGTTCAAAGTGAGTTTGAGCATAATATTACGCAACAGTTATATGTTTCGGAAACGGCTTGGAATCATATAAAAAATGCAAAAGAAGAGGTTTTGAGTTTGATTAATGAATCTTATAAAAAAGTAAAACCCGACGATCCGGCAATAAAACTGGGGGAAACAATACTGGCTAACATTTTTGAAGAAGGGAAAGATCCGATAGCTACGGCTTTAACGGTGTTAAAAACGGAAATGAGAAATAATTTTATAAAGTAAATGACCGTCAATAAAATATCGTTGTCTTTTGTTGGTTCCGGAAATGTGGCTACACAACTTGCACGGAACTTTTTTAGTAAAGGAATAGAGATAAAAAGTGTTTTCTCACCTAATTATGAAAACTGCAGAGCATTGGCTGAAAGTGTTGATGCCGAGGTTTTAACAAGCATTGAAAAGGTTGGTGATGCCGATGTTATTGTTATTTCGGTACCTGATGATAAAATTGAAAACGTTGTTGATAACTTGCATTCAACAGGTTCATTGGTGGTTCATACCTCCGGAATTACACCACTTGATGTCGTTTCCGGAAAGTTTAAAAAATCGGGAGTTTTGTATCCTCTTCAAACTTTCAGCAAAAGCAAAAATATAAATTTGGAAAACGTGCCTTTTTGTATTGAAGCAACGGATGAAAATTGTTTAAGTACTTTAAAAAAATTATCATCTGCCGTAAGCAAAAAAATTTATGAAATAGATAGTAACCAAAGGGCTTATTTACATTTGGCGGCTGTATTTGTAAGCAATTTTGTCAATTTTATGTATTCGGCGGGATATGATATTGTTACAGGCAACGGTTTGGATTTCGAAATGCTTAAACCTTTGATAAAAGAAGTTGCCGGTAAAGTTATGTTGATGGAACCGTTAAAAGCACAAACGGGTCCGGCGGTTAGAAAGGACATGAGAACATTGGAAAAACACAGGGACCTTTTACAAAAAAACGGTGAAAAAAAATTGTTGGAATTATATAATTTAATAACGGAAAGCATAATACGAAAATACGATGAATTATAAAGCCTTATTAACGAAAGTAAACACATTTATATTTGATTACGACGGGGTTATGACTGATGGCAAGTTAATACTTTTGCATGATGCGAACCCTTTGCGTACAGCCAATGTTAAAGACGGTTATGCATTACAACTGGCGGTTAAATTGGGATATAATGTTGTTATAATTTCCGGAGGAATTTCAAAATCGGTAGAAAACCGTTTCGATGCATTAAGGATAAAGGATGTTTTTTTGGGTGTAAGCGATAAGAAAACGGTTTTTGAAAATTATATAAAAGAGAAAGGTATTTCAAAAGAGGAAGTGGTTTACATGGGAGATGACATCCCCGATTACAAAGTTATGAAGGATGTAGGTGTTCCGGTATGCCCTGCGGATGCCGTTGAGGAAATAAAGAATATTTCGGTTTATATTTCGGATAAAAAAGGCGGTGAAGGATGTGTAAGGGATATTATAGAGCAGGTTCTTAAAGTGCAAGGTAAATGGATGACCGATGAAGCTTTTAAATGGTAATTAATTATGACAGTCAAAGAATATTTAAAACTTTTCAGATGGCCTAATCTTGTAATAGTAGCACTTAGCATGCTGTTTTTGCAATGGTTCGTTATCAATCCGTTTTTATCACACGAAAGTACTTTAAATATTTATCAAATACTGTTGTTGATTGTTGCGGTTTTATCGGTTACCGCTGCAAGTTATGTTATAAACGATTTTTTTGATATAAAAGTTGACCGGATTAATAAGCCGGGCGGTAACATGGTTGAAAGGATGAAAGATGATAAGGCTGCCGTAAAACTTTTTTTCGGACTATCTGTTACGGGAGTTCTAATTTCCTTTTATTTGAGTCTGGTTGTGGAAAATTTTGATCTTTTTTGGTTATTTTCCGGTGCTATAGGGCTTTTATGGTTTTATTCAAAAACATATAAATGTGTTCCGGTGATAGGAAATTTTGTGGTAGCTGCACTCAGTTCCTTCTCTTTCGGCGTAGTTTGGTTTTTTGATTTTCAATATTTTCTGAAAAACAACATGGATATTTATCATGTTGATAAAGGTTTGATTATTTCTTTCAAATTCGTACTTGTTTACATGGCTTTTGCTTTTTTAACGAGCTGGTTGAGGGAAATTGTTAAAGATATGGAAGATGCTGACGGTGACGGTAAAACGGGTTGTGATACTTACGTCGTAAAAAAAGGAATAAAACCGGCTAAAATATTTGCCATGGTTTTATCCGTGATTTTGATGGTTTTGTTTGTGGTGTCCCAAATTTATTTTTTGAAAATAAATTTTAAATATATGTTCGGATATTTTTTGTTTTTGGAATTTTTCCAGCTTTTTATAATTAAAAAAATTTATGAATCCGCCGATATCGTTGATTTCAGCAATTTATCGGATATGATT
>WFZS01000051.1 GCA_015489465.1 Bacteroidales bacterium
CCAATTAGCAATAAAAAATATTGCAATTCAAACGAATTATATTATAAAATGTTTTATTTTTGTCGCCCGATCAGAAAAATAATTAATTAATTTAATAAAAATTAGAGGTATGACAAAAGCAGAAATAGTAGCAGAAATTGCTAATAAAACAGGGATTGAAAAGGTAACCGTTCAGGAAGTTGTTGAAACACTGATGGAAACAGTAAAAGACACCATGAAAAAAGGTGAAAACGTTTACCTTAGAGGTTTTGGTAGTTTTATTATCAAAAAAAGAGCTGAAAAAACAGGACGTAATATTTCAAAAGGTGAAACAATCATTATCCCCGAACATTACATCCCGGCTTTTAAACCCGCTAAAAGTTTTGTAAACGAAGTAAAAGAAAACGTTAAAAAATAAAAATTACAAACAATTTTAAAAGGTAATATTATGCCAAACGGAAAAAAAAGAAAAAGACATAAAATGGCAACTCACAAGCGTAAAAAACGCTTGAGAAAGAACAGACACAAGAAAAAATAATTTTTTGTTAATGTAAAAAGATAACACAGTGCAACTTTGTACTGTGTTATCTTTGTTTTTAATAATATCAAAAAAAATGCCCTCCTAATGTATTAGAAATAATGCAACAAATATTAATTTCCAAAATTTAAGATTGTGAACAGAGAACTAATTATAGATTCAAATGTTGCAGAAGTTAATATTGCGTTGCTTGAGGATAAAAATCTCGTAGAACTCCACAAAGAACAAGCTAATAACAATTTTTCGGTTGGTGATGTTTTTCTGGGTAAAGTAAAAAAAATAATGCCCGGATTGAATGCCGCTTTTGTGGATGTAGGTCATGAAAAAGACGCCTTCTTACATTATTTTGACTTGGGACAACAATTCAAGTCGTTAAACAAATATGTAAAATTAGCACTTCAAGGTAAAGCTCATCTTATAAAATTTGAAGACCTTAAACTTGAACCCGATATTGACAAGGCGGGAAAAATAACACAAGTTCTTACAACAGGACAACAAATACTTGTTCAAATAGCCAAAGAACCTATCTCCACCAAAGGTCCGCGTATATCAACGGAAATATCTTTTCCCGGCAGGTATTTGGTTCTTTTACCTTTTTCAAACAAAATCTCAATATCTCAAAAAATAAAAGATAAAGAAGAGAGAAACAGACTTAAAAGGCTTATACAAAGTATTGTACCTAACAACTACGGAATAATTGTAAGAACCGTTGCCGAAAACAAGAAAGTAAGCGAACTTGATGCAGACTTAAAAAACCTTATAGACAAATGGGAGCAGATAATTAAAAAGCTTCCGAACCTCAAAGCACCGCAGAAAGTGTTGAGTGAACTCAACCGGACATCTGCCATTTTAAGAGATCTTTTGAATGAAACATTTAACAACATTCATGTTAATGATCCCGCTATTTACGGAGAAGTAAAAACCCTTCTGGAAAGAATAGCACCCGAAAAAAAAGATATAGTAAAACTATACAAGGGAAAAGCTCCTATCTTCGAACACTTCGGTGTTGACAAACAAATAAAAAGCTCTTTCGGTAAAACCGTTACCATAAAAAGCGGCATTTACCTGATTATAGAACATACCGAAGCTTTACATGTTATTGATGTAAACAGCGGTCACAGAGTTAATAAAGAAAAAAGCCAAGAGGAAAACGCTTTGGCTACTAATCTTGAAGCTGCAACCGAAATAGCACGCCAGCTCAGATTACGTGATATGGGCGGTATTATCGTTATTGACTTTATAGATATGCAAGACGCCAAAAACCGCCGTGCTTTATATCAACACCTTAAAGACGAAATGTCGAAAGACAGGGCTAAACACACCATCCTCCCACCAAGCAAATTCGGGTTGGTACAGATAACCCGTCAACGTGTTAGACCCGAAATGGAAATACAGGTTCTTGAACAATGCCCCGTCTGCGGCGGAACAGGTAAAATAAAGCCGAGCGTAATGCTGATTGACGACATTGAAAACAACCTCAACTACCTGATTCAAGAACAAAATGAGAAAAAACTTACGCTAACGGTTCATCCTTTTGTACATGCATACATAACAAAAGGTTTTAATTCGCTGCAAATGAAATGGTTTTTAAAATATAAACAATGGATAAAAGTTATCCCCGCTAAAAATTACCATTTCCTCGAATTTCGTTTTTACAATAAAGACGGTGATGATTTGAAAAGTTAAAAAAACGGCTGCTTGATACCGCAGCCGTTTTTTTATTCATCAAATTTTTTTCTAACATTTTCAAGCATAACATCAACCATTTTTTCCAAATCGTACTCAATGGAATGACCCCAATCTTTGCGTGCATAACTGTCATCAATACTTGCCGGCCACGACTCTGCTATTTTTTGTCTGAAATCGGGTTTATAATTGATTTCAAATTCCGGAATACGTTTTTTTATGGCTGCCGCAAGTTGTTCGGGAGTAAAACTTATACCCGCTATGTTATATGATGATTTTATGGTTAATTTTTCTTTATCCGAACGCATGAGTTTTATAGTGTTGTTGATAGCATCATCCATAAACATCATTGGCAGTTCGGTATCTTTATCAAGAAAACTTTCGTATTTTTTCTTTTTAACGGCTTCATAAAATATTTCCACTGCATAATCGGTAGTACCTCCGCCTGGCTCCGTTTTATAGCTGATTAGCCCCGGATACCTAACACTTCTAAAATCCACACCGTAACGTCTTGAATAATATTCTCCCCAACGCTCACCGGCAACTTTTGATATTCCGTAAACGGTAGTGGGTTCCATTATCGTCAGTTGAGGTGTATTATATTTAGGTGTTGTAGGACCGAATACGGCAATGGAACTCGGCCAAAAAAGTTTTTTCGCTTCACTTTGCCTTGCAACTTCCAAAGTGTTCATTAAAGCTTTCATATTTATGTCCCACGCTTGAAGCGGTATTTTTTCCGCATTGCCCGATAATACTGCGGCAAGATTATATATTTGAGTAATTTTATACCTTACGACAAAATGAAGTAAATTATTGAAATCAAGTACATCAAGTATTTGAAAAGGTCCGGATTTTTTTATTTCGGAAGTAGGTTGTTTTATATCCGTTGCAAAAACATCATTATTGCCGTAAATTTTACGTAAAGCCATAACAAGTTCCGAACCTATTTGACCGGAACTTCCGATTACAAGTATTTTTTCCTCTTTATTCATTTTTAAGCTGTTTTTGGGTTCGTTTTTATTCTTTAAAAGTAATTAATCCGGTTTTGAAAATCTTCGAAAAACCGTACAAAACTAAATTTTTCCCGACACTTGATTTTAAAAGGGAAAAATATAGAATTATTTTAAGAAAGTTTAATGTTTAAAACGTTATTATAGTATGTATCTTTGATATAAAATAAACTTATCAAATATGACAGAAATCATTGAAGTTAAATCGAAAAAAGACATTAAAGATTTTGTTAATTTTCAATTCGACCTTTATAAAAACAATAAATATTGGGTTCCACCAATAAAATCGGATGAAATAAAAACTTTGGATCCGGGCAAAAATCCTGCTTTCGATTTTTGTGATGCGCGTTTTTGGATAGCACGTAAAAACGGTAAATGTGTAGGGAGAATAGGTGCAATAATAAATCATGCTTACAACAAAAAGATTAATAAAAAAATGGGCAGGTTTACCCGTGTTGAATTTATTGATGATAAAGAAGTTTCCGGACAACTTTTTAAAACCGCCGAAGAATGGTTAAAAAAGGAAGGTATGGAAGCTGTTCACGGGCCTTTGGGTTTCACTAACTTCGATAATCAAGGTTTATTGATAGAAGGTTTTGAATATTTACCGTCAATAGCGTCGGTTATGCACTTTCCGTATTATAAAGAACATATTGAAAATTTGGGGTACGGAAAAGAAATAGATTGGGTTGAATTCAGACTGAAAATGGGGAAAGAAATACCCGAAAAAGCAACAAGACTTGCTAACATAATAAAAGAAAGAAACAATCTTGAAGTTCTCAAATTCAAATCCAAGAGCGAGTTAAAAAATATAATGTATGATGTTTTCGAATTACTAAACCGGGCTTTTGACGAACTTCCTTATGTTGCTCCTTTCTCCGAAAAAATGATTAAATATTATGCCGAAAAATATTTCAAGGTTTTAAATCCGGAATATGTTGTCGTTATAAGAAAAGAAGGAAAAGTTGTTGCTTTTATAGTGGGTATGCCAAGCTTGTCGGAAGCCATGCAAAAAGCAAAAGGTAAATTATTTCCGTTTGGATTTATTCACATATTAAAAGCCATGAAAAACCCGGAAGTTATGGATCTTTTGCTTACGGGTGTTCACCCCGATTATCAAAAACTAGGACTTCCGGCAATATTAATCAACGAACTTCAATCGGTTATAATGAAATATAACATAAAATATGTTGAAACCACAGGCATGTTTGAAACCAATACCAAAGGTATAACACACTGGAAAAGTTACGACCACATTCAGCATAAGCGAAGAAGGTGTTTCGTAAAAGAGTTGTAACATAAAAGGACTGTCTCAAAAAGGACAGTCTTTTTTATTTTATACTTTCAAGTATGTTTTTAACAAAATTATTATAATCAAACTCTCCTTTTTTATTAAGACCGAAACGTACTATCACAATATTTTTGGAAGGTATAATGTAAACTCTTTGCCCGTGATAACCGTCACAAAAATAAGTATCTTCAGGCGCGTCGGGAAGTTCTTTTGGCTGTAACCAAAATTGGGCTCCGTATTTTCCGCCGGATGCCAAAGCCGGTTCAGAAGTATATTCCGTCCATCCCTCAGGTAAAATTTGTTCTCCGTTAAATTTACCGTTTTTCAAATATAAAAGTCCGAAACGTGCCCAATCTCTTGCCGTTCCGAAAATATAAGAAGATCCTACAAAAGTACCCGAAGCATCGGTTTCAAAAACCATACTCCGCATCCCCGTTTTATTGAAAAGTTCTTTTCGCGGAAACTTCCAATAATCTTGATCTGTAGCAAACATACGTCTGATAACTAATGAAATAATATTGGTTGTTCCAGACGAATAATACCAAAACGAACCGGGTTCATGTTGTAAAGGTTTGTTTAATGCAAAATTACCCATGTCACCCTTTTCATACAACATAACGGTAGCATCCGATATATTACCGTAATTTTCTTCCCATTCCAAACCGCTTGTCATATGTAACAAATGATTCAGTGTAATTTTATTTCTTTCATCATTTTTCCATTCATTAACCGGTGCCGGTTTATAAATATCCAACATACCTTTTTTAACAAGTATTCCAACCAAAGCACTTGTAACGCTTTTACTCATAGACCAACCTAAAAAACGCATATCCTTATCAAAACCTTTTGCATATTTTTCCATCAAAAAAACAGTGTCGTAACAAACAACCACAGCTCTTGTATTTCCTTTTTCAAAAGCTTTTTCAATGGCACTTTTTAACTTGGCCGTATCCACCTCTGGAGGTAAATTTTTAAGAAATTTATTGCCGAAAGGCCAAAAGACAGTATCGGGATTTTCGGGTAATATTTTTTGAATTAATTTTTGTTGTCTAACTTTTTCCTCATCGGCATCGGCTATCAAAGTACTTCCCAAACCCTCACGGTAAACGGCTTTTTGAGCTTTAAAACCGAATAATTTACTAACTACACTATGATCTTTTTTATTAATTACGTTGTTTGCAAGGTTTAACGGAAAAAAAGATAGTTCTTGTTCTTCTATATCTTTTTGAGTTCTATCGGTAAGTTCTGTCCAAGAGCTTAACATTTTTGCCGAAAATCCCGTTATTATCAATCCCCTGTCTAATAAATATTTAAAACCGAAACCGGCAATTACTAAAACAACCAGTAATATGTATAAAAGTTTTTTCATAGGTAACAAGCTTTGTTTCAACTAATAATGAGAGGTGAATAAAAAAATAAAAAAAGTCACTTTTACCAAAAGTAAGGAAAAAGTGACTTAAATTTTAAAATTTTAATTATTTAAATTTTCAATATAAATGTTAAACCTATATCTTTGCAGCCCTGAAAAGCCTCCTTAGCTCAGCTGGTAGAGCAGCTCACTCGTAATGAGCAGGTCGCGGGTTCGAGTCCCGTGGGAGGCTCAAAAATTTCTTTTAATCATCCAAATGGTTCATTGCATAATGATAGGCACCCAGGGCCACTGCCTGTGAAGTTCCCAACGTACTTATTCCGACAGCTATTTTCTTTGTTTCATCCCATTCCACATATTCGTCGGAAAAGGGAACCGCAACCTTTTTAGGAGAATAATTAAGAAAATCTTCTTTACATTTTTTATTATGCCAGTTGTAAGCTTTTATCTCCATACGGGGTACCGTTTCTCCGGTTTCTTTCTTAAAATAACCGTTTAACAATTCAACGGTTTTATCTAAAAATAAAGGATATGCTCCTGATAAACCGCCACCAATAACCACATTACCGTCAACCAAAGTTACCGCATTAGCTATTGCATCTGCCAAAACCACTGCAAAATCTTCCCAAGCGGCAAGTGCAGCATCCCTGTTACCCGGCTTTTCTCCCATACCTATCCGGTAAATATCGTAAGGTTCGGGTACATCTATTATGGTTACACCCGCTTTTTCAGCAAAAAGCTTTTTAATTCCTCTTATACTTAAAACTTCTTCAACCGATTGATTTCTATCAAAAATATTACTCATCCTGTTTATTTCCCCGGCAGCTGAATTATCACCCGTGAATAATCTTCCGTTTGTAACGATACCACCTCCGAAACCCGTTCCCAGAGTCACACCCAAAAGATTTCTGTAAATTTTTTTTGAAGCGAAATTTATCTCGGCTTGAAGTCCTCCCAAAGCTTCTCCCAAGGCAAATAAGTCACCATCGTTATTTATAAAAACAGGAATCCCGAATTTATTTTCCAACATCTTCTTCAGGGGAACACCTCCTTTGAAAAAAGGAAGATTTTCCAAATCACCTATAATTCCACGTTCATAATCGGCCGGTCCGGGAAAACAAAAACTAATAGCCGAAGGAGTTTTAGGACTTTGCTCTCCAACAGTCTTGAAACCGGCAATCAATTTTTGTAAAAACTCATTGAGATTTTCCGATTTAGCAGGTAAAATTACCGGTTTACCGACAACATGACCGTTCTGCACCGCATTAAATACCAAATTAGTACCGCCTGCATCCAAGACTAAAATT
Source organism: Bacteroidales bacterium (assembly GCA_015489465.1). Classification (GTDB taxonomy): domain Bacteria; phylum Bacteroidota; class Bacteroidia; order Bacteroidales; family F082; genus B16-G9. The sequence continues at coordinate 7,181 of WFZS01000051.1, forward strand.
ACAGGATATTCTTTCATATTTTAAGTTTTTTAGCAAAAATAATCTTTTATAAATTAAGCTAAATGTTATTTTTGTTTAAATTATATACGAATGATGAGAGTTATAGAACTTCTAAACAAAAAACAAAAACAACTTGTCGTGCTTATCGATCCTGACAAACAGGATAACAACACACTGGAAATTTTAGCTAAAACGTCTCAAAAAGCAGATGTTGATTATTTCTTTGTAGGGGGTAGTCTTTTAACATCGGGAAATCTTGATACAACAGTAAAAATATTAAAAGAAAACACTGATATTCCGGTAATTTTGTTTCCCGGTAATACATATCAGTTAAGTACAAAAGCAGATGCTATTTTGTTTCTTTCATTGATATCCGGAAGAAATCCGGACATGTTAATAGGGATGCACGTTATTGCCGCACCTTATATTAAAATGAGCGGATTGGAAGTTATACCGACGGGATATATGTTGATTGACAGCGGAAAACCCACTGCAGTAACTTATATGAGTAATTCTTTTCCCATTCCTCACGATAAAAAAGATATTGCGGCGTGTACTGCCATGGCCGGCGAAATGTTAGGATTGAAAGTAATTTATATGGATGCAGGTAGCGGTGCTCAAAAGACCATATCCACAGGAATGATAGAATTCGTAAAAAAATCAATAGATATTCCGGTAATTGTGGGAGGCGGAATAAAAGACGAAACGACACTTGAAAAAATACTTTCGGCAGGCGCAGATATTGCCGTGGTAGGAAACAAATTCGAAACCGATCCGGAGTTGGTTTTAAGATTTACGGAACAAATAAAAAAACTAAACGGTAAAAAATAATATCAATCTATATAAGACCCAGTTTTCTTGAAATATCCAGCATTTTATCTATAGGTTTGCGAGCAAGTTCTATGGTTTTGTCATCAAGAATTATTTCGGGTTTTTCATTTTTCAATGCCAGATACAATTTTTCCATAGTATTCAACTTCATATAAGGACAATCGTTACAAGCACAAGTTTCATCGGAAGCCACTATCAAAAATTCTTTGTCGGGCGATTCTTTATGCATTTGATGTAATATACCGGTTTCGGTGGCTACTATGAATTTTTTGGCCGGACTTTTTTTAGTGTAGTTGAGTAATCCTGTTGTTGAACCGACATAGTCGGCTATTTCCAAAATTTGTGCTTGACATTCGGGGTGGGCTATAACTTCGGCATCGGGATTTTTTTCTTTGAGTTTTATAATAGCTTCGGTTGTTAAAATATCGTGCACTTCGCAAGTTCCGTCCCACAAAACCATATTTCTTCCCGTAACCCTGTTTACGTAACCACCTAAATTTTTATCGGGAGCAAAAATTATTTTTTGCTCTTTAGGAAATGATTCGACAATTTGAACAGCATTTCCCGAAGTACAAACCACATCGGTAACCGTTTTGAATTCTGCTGTCGTGTTTACGTAAGCAACAACAATATGATCGGGATATTGCTTTTTAAATTCTAAAAATTTATCAAGCGGTGCCGAATCGGCCAACGAACATCCCGCTTCCAAATCGGGGAGTAAAACTTTTGAACCGGGTTTAAGAATTTTTGCAGTCTCCGCCATAAAATGAACTCCTGCAAAAACAATAATTTCGGCATTTGTTTCGGACGCTTTTTGTGCTAACCCCAAACTATCACCTACATAATCGGCAATATCTTGAATTTCGGGAATTTGATAATAATGAGCCAATATTATGGCATTTTTCTCATCTTTTAACTTCAAAATCTGTCTCTTATACACATCTCCGA
>WFZS01000052.1 GCA_015489465.1 Bacteroidales bacterium
AAGTTCCGCCGTCGTAAGCAATAACGGCAGGTCCGTTATAATCGGTACTTTGATTGTATAAGATTGTAAATGCACTGTCAATGGGTTCTATTTCATCCATCCAGTTGTTTTCTCCTACATAATCGAAAATAAAATCTTTCATGAATGTAGTTGAATCGCCGATAAGTTTATTAAAAGTATCGCTACCGTCATGGAGACCGTTAATATGGAAATACGGATGAACATCTGTAGCATCATCATAATACCAAGTATCGCCGCCTTCCATATAAAGTTTTCCGCCGCCATCCAAGAAATCGGCAAGTTTTTGTCCTTCTGCAGCGGTTAAAACATGATTGTTAGCGTAAATACCCAAAGTAACGAAAGCCGCTTGATATTCGTAAAGATTGTCAGGCACTTGATTTACCATGTCGGCTGCAACCGTTAATACGTCGAATGAAGCCATCATGGAATCCGCCGAAGCCGGATTGTCACCCAAAGAAATAACTATCACCGGTTTTTGACCTACAACAGTTTGAAACTCAGCGTTTCCTGTAACACCGAAGTCTGCATTCAATGCAAGGTTAAATTGGGCAATTGTTCCCAAAGGCGTGTCACCGTCGGCAGTAACTTCATAAACTATTTGATCTACATCACCTGCGTTAATATCACCTACCGACATTTCATTTTGAGTTATTGAAACATAGTTACTTAATGAAGTTAATGTTGCATTTACATTGAAAGCCGTTGAATTACCCGAATTTGTAACTTGAACTATTAAGTTTGCAGTTTCACCCGGATCAAGTTTTCCGTTACCGTTTCCGTTTGCATCATCTATTGTAAAATCAACAAATTCAAGTACCGGTGCCGCAACAATTTCGGTAAAAGACGATACTGTTGTGTCATCGTTAAAAGTAGTTGTAAGGTTAAAGTTCAATACGTGACCGTTTTCCGCATTTGGGGAAACGGTAATGTCGAACGCGTCATTTACCATAGCCGTTTCTCCTGCGCCTATATTTCCGTAATTTTCAGTACCATCGTTTATTGTTACCAAAGTATCATCGGTTGAAAGAGTAACTTGAACGTTGGTTGCCTCGTCACTACCCACATTTTTCATTCCCACCGATATTTTAACATTTTCATTGTAATCGATAACACCGTTACCGTTTCCGGTTTCAGCGTCGTCGATAGTGTGAGAGTCGTAGGTTACGTAAGGACCGTCGGCAGGTATAACGTCAATTGTTGATATGTACGGTTGATAGTTTTGTGCCGTAACTACGAAATCGGCAGATCCGGGTGTTGTGAAAGAATCAAATTCAAGATGAGCATTACCTAAAGTATCCGCCAAAGCGGCAGCTTTAAGTTCACCGTTGAAAGAAAGTGCAACATACCCGAACGGAACCGTTTGAACATCTATGGAAGTCATACCTATAACTATGGCAGAGGGAGCCGATACCGTTAAAGGATCGGGCATTGAGTAATAAATTGCCAATGAAGGATCTCCCATAAGATTGTAAATATCCCAGTAATATTGTATACGTGGAGAATTACTTTCGGTAACTGCAAGATTACCTGCAAAAATATGTTGATCCATTGTGGTGTACCAATCGCTAAACGGTTCTCCGTGATCGTGGAAAGCCCTGTCATAACATCCCAGACCGGTTTCTTCATATGAAGGCGGGTTTTCGGATATTGTTCCCACACCTACACCAAAATAATAATCTTCGTCCCAATAGGTGGAGTTGGAACCTCCGATGTAGCCCAAAGCTCCTTTATCTGTTGCTCTTGTAATTTCTTCTGCAAAACAAGTACCCCCGAAAGTACTGGTAAGACAGCAGTTCCCTATCAATAATCCGTATTTATCTTTATTGGTCAAATTTTGTATATCGGAGATTGAAAACGACGGATCATACCAACCGTCGGAACTACCGTGTGCAGTGTAGTTGGCAAATGTTACCCCGTCACTTATATTTTGACGGATTTGGGCGTCATTACTTCCGGAATTAGGATATAGGTAAGTATGTGAATAAATGCCGTGATCTTCGTTAAAATAATTAATTGTTCCGTAATTTATCTGTCCGTTACCCCAGTCGTTTCCATGACTTCCATCCATACCGGCAATCATAACAACCGTATCAAGATATGTGGGCTGCGGCATTGTAAATTCTTCGTATTCCAATGTTTTATCTATATAGGCTTGTAGTTGAACGGCATTTTGAGCTGAAAATCTACCGTAAAAAAGTTCGGGAAAAACGTCTCCGGTGTATTCACAACTGTTTCTGTCGGTAACGCCGTTACCATTATCCCAAGGTTCAATTTGACCGACGTCGCCTATAAACAAAGCAAATGAAGGTGCAGGATCATCTTCGGTACCTGCATTATATAAACCTTGTAACCAGTTTTTAACATCTTCTTTATCGGTACCTACCTCATCTGTAGTAGCTAAAACAACTTTAAATCCTTTTTTAGTCTTCCATGCAACAAAATCACTTAATTGATCCACAAATTGAGGATCGGTAAGTATTGCATATTTTACAGGATATTTGGTCAAATCATCTTTCGATTCAACAGAAGTGTAATTTAATAAATGATTGTAAGTGGATTCGAAATAAGGAGAATAATATCTCTTTTTTAATTGTTCCGTTTTAGCCAAGTCGGCACCTTCAAAGGTAATTTCAAATTGAAGGTTTTCATAAACTTTTACGGTATTCTTTTTAGGATTATATTTAATGGGGCTAATGTTGATGCGTCCTATGCGAACAGCACGCATTATACCCAAAACATCAACGGTAACCAACGGGTCATCGTTGTATTTGTTAACCTTGTAAGATTCTTCGTCGTATTGAAAAGGAGGGTTGTCATCACATTTTGATTGCGGACCCTGGCAAGGAATAATTTTGGAATATATTCCCAGATCTCCCAAACTATATTCTTTTACGTCATACCCGGTTATTTTAACAACAGGTTTGGCACCGTAAGGTATTTCGATAAGACGGCCTTTATAAGGCAGCTCCGGTGCACCTATTTTTTGAGATTTTGCATAACCCGGTACTTGAAGTCTCACAAACTCGCCACGTTGTGTTTCTTTAAAGATAAATTTTAATTTACCAACGTAGTTTACAAGATCAAGTTTTAAGTTGGATTTGGAAACCAATTCAAGGCCTGTTTTACCTTGATTGTTAGTTTTAATCGTTCTGGCGCTTGCAAAAGAAATCGAAAAGCTCAGAAATAAAATTAACAAGCTTTTTGTTAAAAAGGTTGCATGTTTTTTCATAATTAAAAAGATTTGTAAAAATAATTCATTAAATTTTTATATTTTTATTTTATTGATTGCCAAGTATTTAGCGTAGTATCAATGCTGTTTTCATACGGATTTTAAAAACAAGGCTTACAAACATACAAATAAATTTTTTTAGAAAAACAAATGATAAATTTTTTAACAAAAAATTTTTTTTAAAATCCGAATAAATTTGAAATTAAAAAAAATAGCTCTAATATTGAAGTAATTACAATGGCATCTCTTAACATTAATGTTAATTTAGCAACCTGAACAAAAAATAAAAAAAT
>WFZS01000053.1 GCA_015489465.1 Bacteroidales bacterium
CCTCAATAAATTCATCCAATTTATCCTCTACCACGATAAAACGTTTTGCAGCGATGCAAACCTGTCCGCCGTTTAACATTCTTGAACAAACCCCTGTTTTACACGACTCGTTAAATTCCGCATCCGCAAGTACGATATACGGGTCGGAACCACCCAGTTCCATAACCGATTTTTTTAGATATTTTCCGGCTGCCGAAGCAACAGCCATTCCGGCTCTTCGACTACCTGTAAGCGTAACACCCTGAACTAAAGGATTTGCAATAACTTCACCGGATAAATTGATGTCAATGGTCAAATTTGAAAAGGTTTTTTCCGGAAATCCCGCTTCCGTAAAAAGATTTTCTATTGCCACTGCACATCCCTGCACATTGGGAGCGTGTTTTAGCAAAAAAGTGTTGCCTGCCATCATCGTAGGAACTGAAGCACGTAACACTTGCCAAAAAGGGAAATTCCACGGCATTATTCCGTAAATGGGACCTATAGGGTCGAACCTAACGTAACTTTTGGAGGCATCGGTTTCGTAATATTGCGGTTTTAATAAATCCGCGCTGTTTTCGGCATAATAGTCACAAAGCCAGGCGCATTTTTCAACTTCGGCTTCCGATTCGGAAATAATTTTTCCCATTTCGGAGGTAATTAAAATTCCCAGTTCCCTTTTCTTTTCCCTTAAAAGTTTTGCAAGGTTCTTAAAAAGTTTACCTCTTTCATCGTAAGAAAAGTTTTTCCATTTTTTAAAACTTTCATGGTTTGCAGTGATGATATTTTCGAGCCGGCTTTTGTCGAGTTCCTCATATTCGGCAATTACCTCTTGAGTGTAGGGATTAATACTTTTCATCGTTTAACTTTTATAAAGTTTTTAACAAATATAACCATTAGTAAAATTGTTACATCAAATTATTACTTTTACACTTCAAAAATTTTGAGATATGAAAAAGTTATATATCCTGATTGTTTTTATATCGGTATTTTCCGGTTCCATAGCCCAAACATGGGAGCAATTTATTCCTTACGAGATGAAGAGAGCGGTTAAAAAAGGGACACGAACCATGAATGGCATTCCCGGAAAAAAATATTGGCAAAACCACTCCGATTATTCAATAAATGCAACAGTTGACGTTGAAAATAGTATGCTTTCGGGAAAAGAAAAGATTGTTTATTACAACGACAGTCCCGATTCGCTCAGGTATCTTTATATGAGGCTATATCAAAATTACTATAAGAAAGGCACGGGCAGGTCGTGGAAAATAGATACTTCCGATGTTACCGAAGGTGTTAAGTACAGTGACATCTCTGTCAAACTTGAAAGAAGCGACGAAAATATTTTCAAAAAGTCATCGGAAACGCCAACAAATATGCGGGTTTTATTAAACAAACCCGTTCCACCGCACAGTAAAGTGATTGTTGAAATGAATTGGAGCTTCCGTATTCCTAAAATCAGTAGAAACAGAATGGGAAATTACGGTAAGAATAATCTTTTCATAGCCTATTGGTACCCTCAAATTGCCGTTTATGACGATATAGACGGATGGGACAGGGTTGAATTTAACGGCATTACGGAGTTTTACAACGATTTTAATAATTACGACATAAACATTACCGTTCCCAAAGGATTTAAAGTTTGGGCTCCGGGCGAGCTGGTAAATCAAAATGAACTTTTCACCAAAAAGGTTTTATCAAATATCAAAAAAGCCGAAAACAGTGACGAAGTTGTCAGAATTTTCAGTGCCAAAGACTGCATAAAACAAAAGGTATTGAAAAATAACGAATCTGAAAATACATGGCATTTTAAAGCATCTCACATTCCCGATTTCACCTTCGGTGTTGAGAAAAACGTCAATTGGGATGCCGTGTCGGTTGTGGTTGATAAAAAAAGCGGCAGAAGAACTTTTGTATCTGCAGTTTATCCCGACTCGCTTAAAAATTTTGACAAAGTTGCAAAATACGCTGCATGGAGCATAAAATATATGTCGGAAGTGTTTCCGGGTGTTCCTTTTCCTTATCCTAAAGAAACGGTTTGGAGCAACGGAACTCCCAGCGGTGGTATGGAATCGCCTATGATGGCCAATGACGGTGATGCCGGAACCGACAAATGGACTGCCGGTTTGTCTTTCCATGAAATATTTCACACATATTTTCCTTTTTTTATGGGAACCAACGAAAGAAAATATTCGTGGATGGATGAAGGCTGGGCAAATTTCGCAACGCGTTTTGTTTTCGATTCACTTTTTCCGGAATATAAGTATTTTAACCGGGTAGTATCAACCTTTGAAAGTTTGAGCGGACGTGAAAAAGAAGTTCCGGAATCCGTATTGTCTTATCAAATTACCGATTGGCGTGCATATCGTGAGCATTCTTACAACAGACCTTCGGTAGCTTATAATTATCTTAAAGAAACTTTGGGTGACTCGTTATTTTTAGTCGGGATGCACTATTACATGGAAAACTGGAACGGAAAACATCCTTTACCTTTTGATTTTTTCAATGCATTGGAAAAAGGTACCGGAGTTGATTTAAAATGGTATTTTAAACCGTGGTTTTTACAAAAATGTTACGCCGACCTTGCAATAGAAAAAGTGGAAGAAAATACCGTTTTAATAGAAAATAGAGGCGGTTTGCCATTACCTATTGATATTACCGTTACTTTTGACGACGGTTCAACCGAAAAAGTTTACAAAAAAGCCGACGTTTGGAAAAACAATAATGAAAATATTGCATTAGAGTTTGATAAATCGAAAAAGATAAAAAGTGTAAAACTCGGTAATCCCTCAATTCCCGATATTTACACTGAAAATAACAAAATGAAATTTTAAAATCAATATTATATGAAAATGAAAATTATTTACACACTCACACTGATATTATTTGTGTTAACGGGATATTCACAAAATATGCCCGACAAATATTACGTTCAATTTACCGATAAAAATAATTCACCTTATTCCGTTGATAATCCCGGAGAATTTTTATCTCAAAGAGCCATTGACAGAAGACAAAGGTATAATATACCCGTTGACATGAAAGATATTCCGGTTAACCCTCAATACATTCAGGGAGTAAAAAATGCCGGTGCCGAAATACTTTTCCCTACAAAATGGCTTAACGGTGTTACGGTTAAAATTTTGAATAATAATGTTTTAAATGCCGTTCAACAACTTCCTTACGTTTCGGAAGTAAAACTGATAACTTATGTTTCAAAAAAATCGGCAGGAGCGGGAAAACAGGAAAAGACATTCTTTGACGAAGAAACGGTAGTTCCTGAAAAGCAGGTAAATTTTGTTCCTGCATCAAAAAGCGGTTTGGAATATAATTACGGTGCAGCTTACGATCAGATTAACTTGATCAACGGTATTCCGTTGCACGAACTGGGTTATAGAGGTCAGGGAATGGTGATTGCCGTTTTGGATGCCGGTTTTGAAGATGTGCCGACTCAACCGTTGTTCGACAGTTTAAGAGCCAACGGACAAATTTTGGGTACAAAAGATTTTGTCACACCCGGTGGTAACGTATATTACGGTCATACTCACGGAAGGATGGTGTTGTCAACCATGGGAGCCAACAAGCCGGGTGTTATGATAGGCACTGCTCCAAAGGCTTCTTACTGGCTTTTACGTCCCGAAAACTATGCCCAGGAGTATGTTGCCGAAGAATATAACTGGGTTTCGGCTGCTGAATTTGCCGATAGCGTGGGTGCCGATGTTATAAACAGCTCTTTGGGATACATAGATTTTGATGACCCTTCGCAAGACCATACTTATGAACAACTTGACGGTAACACCGCTGTTGTTACTATAGGTGCCGACATGGCAGCATCAAGAGGAATGATAGTCTGTAACAGTGCCGGTAATTCAGGCGGTTCATGGTGGGATCATTTGGGATTTCCCGCTGACGGTGACAGTGTTTTTACCGTTGGAGCGGTAGATAATAACGGAAATTATGCATGGTTCAGTTCTCCGGGACCTACTTACGACGGCAGAATAAAGCCGAATGTTGTGGCTACAGGTTCCAATGCAACGGTGGCAAATGGCAGTAACGGTGTTACTTACGCCAGCGGAACTTCATTCTCCTCGCCCATTACAGCCGGAATGATAACATGTTTATGGCAAGCATTGCGTGAAAAAAACAATATGGAAGTAATGTGGTCGGTTATGGAAAGCGGTTCAACGGCAAATAACCCTAACAATCAAATCGGCTGGGGAATACCCGATTACGAAAGTGCCTTGTCGATATTGACATCAATTGACAGTAATGATGATAACGGCAACGGTTTGGTCAGAAATGTTTACCCAAATCCTTTTACGGATAAAATTTACATAAAATTTAGTAAATTCATAAAAACTCCCATTAACATTACCTTAACCGATATCACAGGAAGAAAAATATTAAGTAAAAATTATAAGGCGGGATATTTTATTCAACTTGATATGTCC